>JACQAK010000043.1 GCA_016194985.1 Bacteroidota bacterium | reverse complement strand
TTTACACGGGTATCAAAAAGCCTTGTGCTATTGCGGTGGGGGCTTTCTATCGCGTGGGGGATGCCATCATCCCTAATCTCTTATTCCAATATGATAAGTATGCTTTCAGTGTAAGTTACGACTTAAATCTTTCTCAATTAACAGGGGCTTCCAAAGCCAGAGGGGGACTAGAATTTAGTCTCCGTTTCAATACAAGCCCGGGATACGGAAAAGCACTCGGAAACTCCATCAACAGGCCTACTTATAAATAATACTGGAGATTAAATCATTAAAATACTGAACGCTTTTCTTTAAACGGCTACCATACCAACTAAATAATTCTCCATCTACTAATTCAATTTGGGCATTTGTTAATTGTTCTTTAATCTCAAGGATATGATTCTCTTTAAAAGGATAGGGCTCTGAGGATAATAAAATCAATTCGGGATCCAATGCTTTGATATCAGCCATATTTAATTCAGGATATCGACCTTGAGGATCCACCAGCACATTTTCCAACCCAATTCTTTGCAACATATCACCAATGAATGTTGCCTTTCCGGCTGCCATATAAGGCTTCCAGATAAGATACAGCGCCCGTTTATTGATGACTTTTAATTCTGAAAAGGATTGATAAATAGTATCGGATAATACCTGTGCTTCCGCGGCTTTGTTAACAATTTTACCTATGGATCGAATCATTTCAAGAGCATCATTCAAATTGTAAATATCACTCATCCAAACGTTAAATTCCTTTTGTAATTCAACTATCTGAGTATGTTCATTTTCTTCTTTATTGCCAATGATCAAATCAGGCTTAAGTGTTCTGATGGCTTCTATATCAGTGGTCTTGGTTCCTCCTACTCTTTTTACAGTTTTAAATAGTTCGTTGGGATGAATACAAAATTTGGTAATGCCCACCAGTTCTGTTCTTAAGCCTAAATCCCACAATAATTCAGACTGAGATGGCACCAACGAAACAATACGTTTTGGAAATGACGTTAGTTCAATGGTATTATTTAATTGATCGGTAAAAAGCATACCGTAAAATTGAGAATAATACCGCATATTTGCTACCGAAAAATGAATTCTTCTTTTAAAGCACATATAGCATTATTTATAGCGCAGGTCATATATGCTTTGAATTATTCGATTGCCAAAGATTTAATGCCCAATCACATTTCTCCCATAGGACTTGTGATGATGCGTGTTATGGGTGCATTCATCTTATTTTGGCTGGTGTCTTTTTTTTCAAGATCAGAAAAAATAGAAAAAGAAGACCTCAAGAAAATGATGCTATTAGCTGTTTTTGGTGTAGCCGTTAACCAAATCTTTTTTATCTGGGGGTTAAGTTTAACCAAGCCGATTAATTCAGCCATTATTATGGTTAGTAATCCTATTGCCGTTATGGTTTTTACCATCATTGTATTTAAAGAAAAAATAACAGCTCTAAAATTAACCGGTTTGAGTTTTGGAGTTATTGGAGCATTAACATTATTGCTGTTTAAAGCTCATGGTTCCTTTGCCATAGGAAGTGAGACCATTATTGGTGATTTAATGACTCTTATCAATTCCTTATCGTGGGCTGTTTTTGTAGTAATGGTAAAACCCTACATGCAAAAATACCAAACCGTAACGGTAATGAAATGGATCTTTTTATTTGGATTCATATATGTCTCACCGTTTGGCATCCCTGCTTTATTAGACGTAAAATGGCTTTCCTTAACACCTCATATTATATTTGCTATGGCTTTTGTAGTGATTGCTACCACCTTTTTAGCTTACTTATTAAATACCTATGCTTTAAAAGCATTAAGTTCATCTGTGGTAAGTATGTATATTTATTTGCAACCATTTTTAGCAACAGCCATTGCTATCTGGCTTGGAAAGGATGAAATAACTTTATTGAAAGTTATTTCCGGCTTCCTTATTATTTCGGGAGTCTATCTGGCCAGTTTTAAAAAGAAAGAAACCTCATAAAAAATTATAAATTATAAATTATAAATTATACATTAGAAGTCGTGTTTATAAGTACAAACGCACTTTTAACATTTACTAAACCACAAATCATATGGTGCATATTTTATCCGAGCAAAAGTCCATTTTCAATCAGTATGTTGCTGAACTGCGAGATATTTCCATTCAAAAAGACAGTATGCGTTTTCGCAGAAATTTAGAGCGCATTGGAGAGATCATGAGTTATGAAATCTCTAAAACATTTGATTATCAAACGCAGGAAACCACCACTCCTCTTGGAGTTGCGGCTACCAGTCATTTAACATCTCAGCCGGTCATTGCTACCATTTTACGCGCAGGCTTACCTATGCATATAGGTGTTCTGAATTATTTCGACAAAGCTGAAAATGCGTTTATCTCTGCTTATAGAAGACATCATAAAGATAATACCTTTGATATTCATGTAGAATATGTATCAAGCCCAAATTTAGATGGAAAGACGCTTATTTTATGTGATCCTATGATTGCCACCGGAGGATCTATTGTTTTAGCATATAAAGCTATTTTAGCAAAAGGTACTCCTAAACATGTTCATATTGTTTCTGCCATTAGCAGCCGTGAAGGTATTGATTTTGTGAGAGCCAATATGCCTACTAAAAACTTTACCATTTGGTGTGGTGCTATTGATGAAGAATTAACCGCTCATTCATATATTGTGCCGGGTCTTGGAGATGCCGGTGATTTAGCTTTTGGTGAAAAAATATAATTTATTAGTCCTTATTTTACTCTACCAAAATGGATAGTACAGATGTTTTACAATTCATTTCCGCGGCATTAGCATGTACTATTTCCCTTTCTAAAATCGGAATTCCTTCGGTAATTGCGATCTATAAATCCAATTACCTGATGGCTCTCACCAGTAGCTGCACCGGTGCTGTGTTTGGAACCATTTTATTCACGTATTTATTTGCCGGCATTTTAAAGTGGTGGGAAAAATTTAAAGACCGATGGTTTGCTTCCAAACATCCAAAAAAAATATTTACAAAGTTTAACAGAAGAGTCATTCGAATCAAACACCGATTTGGATTAACTGGCATTGCTATTCTTACCCCTATTTTCCTGTCTATTCCAATAGGGGCATTTTTAGCAGAACGTTTTTACAAAGACAAGAAAAAAGTCATTATTTATTTAAGCATCTCTGCCATTGCCTGGTGCTTCATTTTATACTTTATCTTTCTGTTCTTCTACGATTCTTTTAAATCGTGGTTTTCTTAAGTTAAGACTTTACAAACTTAAGTTTCCTCTGTTGACCATTAGCCGTAATTGTAAGAATATATACGCCCTGCTTTAGCTCATTTATATTCAAACCAGCCGTATTGATGTTGTTATCGGTCTGCAATACAAGCTCGCCCATCAAATTAGTAACTGATACAGAATACATCGCAAGATTAGTCATTGATACAAATAAAACATCTGTTGCCGGATTAGGATAAACAGATACCTGACCTAATACCAACTCTTTAATCCCAACCTGAGCCTGTTGATGAATAACACCTACGGCATCCAGATCAAATCCTCCGCTGCCAAAACCTGTTGGCCAGGGATCATTTACTTTGTGATGATTAACATCCCGTGTAGCATACTGATTTTGAATACAACCTACCACATCTATAATTTTGACATGAGTAATGGCTTGTTTATTTAACAGCGCATCATCGGGAATATCATCCAAATCAAAAGGAGTACCATATAAGCCGCGGTATTTTCCTGCCAAATTATTTATCGATGAAGCATCCGTTGCACCAAAGCCGGCTGTTTGAATAGTTGTATCCGTATTACTGGTAGCCGGAAAACGAAAGAAATGAATACCGTCGCTACTTACTTCTACAAATGCCAGTTCCAGAAATGAATCATTAAAACTATTCTCAAAAACGGCAAAATCAGGTCCTGCGTCGTCGCTAATGGGAGCTGAAAATCCCAATATTGCAATCCCTCCATCACCCAAACTCACTACTCCCGTTGTTCCGGCAATACCAAAAGCAGAAGTACTATCGCCTACATTGGTATAGCCCATACCTGGCATAGATATATCCTGCAAGCCCCGAATAATTTTTCCTGTACTTGCCCATTCAACAAAAGCGGAACTATCCTTATACATAGCAGTAGTGCCGGGTTCATCGACAGATGGTGCAAACTGGGCATTGACAGTGGTTCCGGTAAAAAGTAATCCGGCAATAACACTCACATAAAAAGTATGTTTCATTTAAAAAGGTACAATGTCTTTAGGAGCTTTCTTCCCGAAACTCTAAACATCGATTTATTGGGAGGTCTTCTGACTTGTTCCTGCTATGCGCCTTCCCATATTTAAACAGTGGCCAAATGCATAACTTCCATAGAACTTACAGCTGCGGGTACAGTATTGGATTTACACCAAATTCCCTTTTCCAACATGGTAAAAATAGTATTTTTTGGTTCAATTTTCCCCATTAAAGTTAAATTCGTTAAAATTCAGGTATCTGCCACAAAGTCCTAAAACAGGCATGGCATAATAATCGTATATTGTATACCGTACAAAAAAACAACTAAGATGATTTTCTTTAAAGATTCAGATAAATTGCCCTTTGATCCAATGATTGACGAAGACAGCGACTTTATTCCCCTGCTTTCGGCAGAGGATGAAGATAATATGCATGCCGAAAAAATACCGGATGTACTGTCAATTTTACCGCTTCGAAATACGGTGTTATTTCCGGGCGTCGTTATTCCGATTACCGTTGGCAGGGATAAATCCATTAACCTTATTAAAGATGCCTACAAAGGCGATAAAACCATTGGTGTGGTTGCTCAAAAAAATGATGGAATTGAAGACCCTCAACCCGAAGATCTGCACAATGTAGGAACTGTCGCTCAAATTATAAAAATGCTACGCATGCCGGATGGTAATACCACCGTAATTATTCAAGGCAAAAAGCGCTTTCGCATCAAAGAATTTATTCAAAGTGATCCTTATTATAAGGCCACAACCCAAAGGTTTGAAGAAACACGTCCTGAGAAAAATGATGAGGAGTTTCAGGCCATTGTCTCCAGCTTAAAAGATACGGCTATTCAGATCATTCAAAAATCACAGCATATTCCTACAGAAGCAGGATTTGCACTGAATAATATTGAAAGCCAGAATTTTATGGTGAATTTTATTTCATCCAACATGAATGCGTCTTCGGCCGAAAAACAAAAAATGCTGGAAGTGCCGAGTTTGAAAGACAGAGCCACCATGGTTTTGGCCCATCTTACCAAAGACCTGCAAATGCTTGAATTAAAAAATCAAATTCAGGATAAGGTAAAAGTTGATCTGGATAAACAACAACGTGATTATTTCCTGCATCAACAAATCAAAACCATTCAGGAAGAATTAGGTGAGAAAAGCCATGAACAGGACTTTGAAGAGTTAAGAGAAAGAGCTAAATCAAAAAAATGGAGTAAAGAGATTGCCGATACATTTGAAAAACAAATGAATAAATTGTCGCGCATGAACCCCAACTCCCCCGAATTCGGCATTCAAACAAATTATCTGGAACTCCTGCTGGATCTGCCATGGAATGAGTATACCGTTGATAATTTTGATTTAAAGCATGCCGAATCTGTTTTAAATGAAGATCATTTTGGTTTGGAAAAAGTAAAAGAGCGTATTTTGGAACATCTGGCCGTTTTAAAACTAAAAGGTGATCTAAAGGCTCCTATCCTTTGTTTATATGGTCCTCCCGGAGTTGGTAAAACATCTTTAGGCCGAAGTATTGCCAAGGCTTTAAACCGCAAATATATTCGCATGAGCTTAGGTGGTTTAAAAGATGAAAGCGAGATCCGCGGACATCGCAAAACATACATTGGTGCTATGCCCGGACGTATCTTACAAAACCTCAAAAAAGTACAATCTGCTAATCCGGTATTTATACTGGATGAAATTGATAAAGTAGGAAGTGATTATCATGGCGACCCTTCCTCTGCCCTGCTGGAGGTTTTAGACCCTGAGCAAAACGCTACGTTCTATGATAACTTTTTAGAGAATGATTTTGATCTCAGTAAAGTGTTATTTATTGCTACATGTAATAATTTATCTACCATACAGCCTGCCCTGCGCGACCGTATGGAAATTATTGATGTAAGCGGTTATACCGTGGAAGAAAAAATTGAAATCGCCAAACAGCATTTACTGCCTAAACAAATTGAAGAAAACGGTTTAAAAAAATCACAACTCAAATTAAGCGACAAGCAATTAGAATTTGTGATTGAAAATTATACGGCCGAAAGCGGCGTGCGTAATTTAGAAAAACGAATTTCAAAAATTGCCCGCTACGTGGCGGTACATGTGGTAAAAGAAGAAGCTTTGCCTAAAATAACTGAAGAAGAAATTGCAAAAATATTAGGCCCTTCTCACGAAAAAGCCAAATACCAGGGTAATGATGTACCAGGTGTAGTAACCGGTCTAGCCTGGACGCAGGTAGGAGGCGATATATTATTTATCGAAACGAGTTTATCAAAAGGTAAAGGCTCCAAATTAACCTTAACCGGAAACTTAGGAGATGTGATGAAGGAAAGCGCTACGCTGGCTTTAGAATTTATAAAATCACATAACGAAGAATTGAATATTGATTCTGAAATGTTCGAAAATTATAATATTCATGTTCACGTTCCTGAAGGAGCCACTCCTAAAGATGGTCCGAGTGCCGGTATTGCCATGCTTACTTCTTTAACATCGGCATTAACCAAACGTAAAGTGAAAAAGCATTTAGCCATGACAGGCGAAATTACATTACGTGGAAAAGTATTGCCGGTTGGAGGTATTAAAGAAAAAATACTGGCTGCCAAACGCGCCGGAATCAAAGAAATTATCTTATGTGCCGATAATAAAAAAGATGTGGATGATATTAAATCCGATTATTTAAAAGGATTAACTTTCAAATACGTTCATCAAATGACCGAAGTTTTGCAATTGGCATTACTTAAATAAAAATACCACAAACACTAAAAAAGGGAAACAGTAACTGTTTCCCTTTTTTGATTGATTAAAATACATCTACATCATTTTAATAAATAACAACCGCTTATTCTTTTTCGCCGTTGTGGTAGCTTTCTGTTTTGGTAACATTTCCTTTTTCGTCGTAGTAAGACCAGGATCCTTCTTTTTGATAATCACCCATATCTTTTCTAAAAATCATTGACCCTTCTTCTTTTATGCGACCATTTTCATAAAATTCTTTTTTGATGTATTTCTTTGATTTCTTATCAACCAATTCAAACATAGACTCCGGTAAACCATTTTCGTAATATGAATAACGCTTAAACAGGTACTCAATATTTTTATCATTTTCTTCTATATACTCAGGAGATCCGTTCCTGAAAAAATCATATTGATTTTGAGCATTTCCTTCATAATAGTTGATGGTTGACCTTACTTTTCCGTCTTCATAAAAGACTTCCAGCTTTGCATGTTTTAAATCGGTACTGGTAAAACTACGCTCCACCTGACCATTTTCGTAATAATTCTTGAAAATTTTGATAAATCCATCGGCATAAAATCCTTTATGCAAAAGTTTACCACTTACATAAAAATCTTCCTGCCATCCTTGCGCGTTATAACCGTCTTTAGTATATCTCAGAGAATCTCCCCCCATCATAGGCACCAGTTTATTATATCTGATTATACCATAATCAGGATCGATAATTTCGGCCGGTGTATATCGTTTTAACTGAGGTACCTGACTGGAAAAAGATTGGGAAAAACCAGATTTAGATACTATTAGTATTGTAAAAAAATATATTAATCTATAAAAATGCATGGTTAACCTAAATCCAATTTTTGTGCAAAATAACAAAAAATAGTATAAATAAACGTTAAAAAATTAATGTTTTCCGGAAGATGCAAGGTATCGTTCAGCATCCAATGCGCCCATACAGCCACTACCTGCGGCGGTAACTGCTTGTCGGTAAGTTTTGTCAGCACAGTCCCCAACCGCAAATACACCTTCAATATTTGTTTTGGTTGAGCCAGGTATCACATCAATATATCCTAACTCATCCATTGTAATCTGCCCTTTAAAAATATCGGTGTTCGGTTTATGTCCAATAGCTACAAAAAATCCGGTCACGTTTAAGGTACGCAACTCATTGGTAACGTTATTTTTAACTACCACACCTTCTACTGTTTCTTTGCCTAAAATATCATGAGTTTCGCTATTATAAACCATTTCAATATTAGGTGTATTCATTACCCTGTATTGCATGGCTTTACTGGCACGCATTTCTCCTTTACGAACAATCATGTATACCTTACTGCATAATTTGGCCAAATAAGTAGCTTCTTCTGCAGCTGTATCCCCTGCTCCAACAATAGCTACTTCCTGACCTTTATAAAAGAAGCCGTCACACACTGCACAGGCAGATACACCTCCTGCATTCATTCGTAAACGGGTCTCATTTTCTAATCCCAACCATTTTGCAGATGCCCCGGTTGAGATGATAACTGTATCGGCAGTAATTTCAGTTGTTTCATCAATCCAGATACGTTTAGGAGAGGCATTCAGATCTGCTTTAGTTGCTAATCCAAATCTCACCTGAGTTCCAAAACGTTCTGCCTGAGCTTTCAGGTCTTCCATTAATTCAGGGCCTGTAACGCCTTTGGGATATCCCGGAAAATTATCTACTTCTGTTGTTTCGGTTAATTGCCCGCCAGGAGTTAATCCTGTATATAATACAGGTTTCAAATCGGCACGGGAAGCATATATAGCGGCAGTATATCCGGCTGGACCGGAGCCTATAATAAGGCATTTGATATGTTCGGTTGTAGTTGACATCGTTTTAATGTTTAAAAAGGAGTACAAAATTACTATTATATAAGATCAAAAATTCCGAAAGTTAAAAAGTTTTGAAAGTTTGATTTTAAAACAAAACCTTAAACAGCTTGCTTAAATCGCTGTTTATTCTTATGAAAAATCCACCATCCCATCAAACAGCCAAAGGTATTGGCTATAAAATCAAGCCAATCGCCACTACGCTGGCTGAACAAGGTTGCCTGCATCACTTCTAAGATGCCTCCATAAGCAATACATCCTATAATAATAATGACAATCATAGCAGTGGACAGTTTATGAGTCTGAAAGCCATGCAATAGCCATAAGACGGTTAGGGTAAAAAAGATAGAGGCATGAACAAATTTGTCGAAACTTAATAATTCCAGCCAATTGGTAGTTGGAATATACTTGCCCGGCGTACTACACAATGCAAAGATAATGAGGGTCCATACAATGGCCGCCGGCAGGCTGTATTTTAAAAGTAATTTTATCATAACTGGTTTCTGCAGATTATGCAACCACCTGCAGATGATTATAAACAAAAAACCTCCTGTAAAACAGAAGGTCTTCAGTTTTTAAATTATAAAAAGATTAAGCTCCAATTAACGCTTTATAGGCATCAGCCGATAATAAATCTGCTAATTCCGCAGTATTATCAATACTTGCTTTAATCATCCAGCCTTTTCCGTATGGATCATTATTCACTGATTCCGGAGCACTATCAATATCTTTATTCATTTCCAACACTTTACCGGAAATTGGCATAAATAAATCAGACACTGTTTTCACAGCTTCTACTGTTCCAAAAATTTCTTCTTTGGCTACTGTTTCGCCAATGGTTGTAATATCAACATAAACGATATCACCTAATTCTTTTTGAGCAAAATCAGTGATACCAATTGTTGCTACATTACCTTCTACACGAATCCATTCGTGATCTTTAGTGTACTTTAATTCTGATGGGAAATTCATATGGTTGTTTTTAGTTTTAGTGCAAGTTTTTCACAAATATATAGGTTTAAATTAATTTTAATAAAAAATAAGTTATCAAAATTAACATTTAAAAAGGTTTAAAACTCTATTTGTATTTATGCCTTACAGATTTTAGATTTACGGCTCATAAATAAAGGGTAATTCTTTATTTTGTGTCTACTTTAAATTAACATACATGAAAAATATTACTGTTATAGGAAGTGGTACCATGGGAAATGGTATTGCTCACGTTTTTGCTCAATTTGGCTATGCCGTTAATCTGGTAGATATCAGTGAACCGGCCTTACAAAAAGCGTTGGCTACTATTGCCAAAAACATTGACCGGCAAGTTGCCAAAGGTACAATTACTGAGGCTGAGAAAACAGCCACTCTGGCTAATATCAAAACCTTTACCAAATTGGAAGAAGGTGCTAAACATGCCGATCTTGTTGTAGAAGCTGCCAGTGAAAATGTAAATGTTAAACTATCGATCTTTAAACAATTAGATGAAATCTGCCCTCCTAATACCATTTTAGCAAGCAACACTTCCTCTATATCCATTACTCAAATCGCTGCTGTTACTAAACGTGCAGACAAAGTCATTGGTATGCATTTTATGAATCCTGTGCCGGTAATGAAGCTTATTGAAGTAATCAGAGGTTACTCTACCAGCAACGAAGTTTGTAATCTGGTTATGGAAACATCTAAAAAATTAAATAAGATCCCTGTTGAAGTAAACGATTATCCGGGCTTTGTAGCAAATAAAATATTAATGCCAATGATCAATGAAGCCATCATTACACTGTATGAAGGTGTGGCCGGTGTTGAAGAAATTGATACTGTTATGAAATTAGGAATGGCTCATCCAATGGGACCTTTACAATTGGCAGACTTCATCGGATTGGATGTGTGTTTAAATATTTTAAAGGTATTGCAGGATGGTTTTGGAAATCCTAAATATGCTCCGTGTCCTTTATTGGTAAATATGGTTACAGCCGGACACCTTGGTGTGAAAAGCGGAAAAGGTTTTTATGATTACTCTTCAGGCACAAAGGATCTGGTATTAGCCGAACGATTTAAAAAACAAACAACTACTGTTTTAGCTTAATTCATGCCTGAAAGTTCTACATTCCCTATCGAGTTTCCACCGATCAAAAGTGCCGGGGTGTATTATTTTAATACATCTTCGGGTCTGAGGTATGAAGTGCGTTTTGGGAGAAGGCAGGATAATATTTTACATTCCACGATCGTATTTGGTGTTATTAATGAAGAGTTTGAAGGAGAAGAATATGTAACTACTAACCGTGGCGAAGTATACAGAGTGATGAATACCATTGTGAAAATTGTAAAGGACTTTATAGAACAGCACTCTAAAGTTAATATTTATGAATTTCATGCAATCGACAGGGATGATGAAGATGAACATGCTTCGGAAACCGATATCAAAAAAAATAAAATTAAAGGGAATGCCCGATTAAAATTATACAAACGCTATTTACCTAAAATTTTTGAAAAGGGATGGAATTTTAATTTTGACGGGAATAATGCAATTGTAACAAAGATCAATTAATGAATCAGAGATTTAGTGAATAAGTGAGTGAAATTAAAGCTCGCCAAATCACTAACTTATTAAATAAAATAAAAATGGCCGTATATAAATTTAAATTGTTTATTGAAGATAACGAAGACATTTACCGGGAAATAGAAATATTATCAGGGCAAACATTCGAAGATTTTCATAACGCTATTCAGGAGGCTTACAAATTTGATAAAAAACATGCTGCCTCTTTTTTTGTAAGCGATGATTACTGGAGAAAAGACCAGGAAATTACCTTACGAGCTGAAGACTTACCATTAGATGCTGATGAAGTAAAGAAAGGCGTTTCTCCTAAAAATTTAATGTCGAAAACAAAAATCGCCAAGTACATCGACAGTCCTCGTCAGCGTTTTATGTATGTGTTTGATCCGGCTGTAAAATGGGCCTTTTGTATTGAGTTAATGAAAATATTACCGGATAATCCAAAAGGTACTTACCCTTCCTGCGTTAAATCTATTGGTAATCCACCAAAACAATATAAGCAAACACAAATGGCCAAAGGCGAATTAACTCCTGATCAGGCTATGGCTACTATGTTAAATGATCCTGAAATTGCTGATGAAAGCGAAATCTATAAAGCCATAAAAAATGATACCATTGGCATTGATGAAGGAGATTTGAATCATTTGGAAGGTGAAGAAGGAGAAGATATAGCCGACGATGATGATGAATTTGGCGGAGACGAAGAGGATGATATGGATAGTGATGACCACGAGATCCCGGAAGATTACGGACATGATGAAGATTAGATAACCAGTACTTAGTGACCAGTGTTTAGTTTTAAGCAATTAAACACCAGCTCTTAACCAATACCTAATTATTAAACACTAATAACTTAAAACTAAACAAATAAATAAACTATGCAAACCAAAGAAACAGCAAATGCCGCTTATGAAACGCAACTAAACGATTGGATTGTTCAGGAGAAAGCAGCGATTGAATTAATTGGAACCATTGGAAAATTATGGTTCGAGAAGTCTATTGAATTAATATTATTCAGAAATCAATTAGTAGACAGAAGTGTGAGTGAAATTATGAACTTACATTTATATGCCAAAAACATTGTGAAGAAAACCATTTCGGTAAATGATACCTTAGCAATTGCTACAGCCATCAATCATGCTGATGTTTGTCCTTCCCGAATAGACATTGGGAAACTGGCATACGAATACCAACAGGAAAAAGCCAGCTTTAAATCAGTTGATGAATTTATTGGTAATAAATTAAAAGATCTGATCGGTGCAAAATCTACAATTACTCCTAAAGATGTTGTATTATTTGGATTTGGCCGTATTGGACGTTTAGCTGCCCGTGAGTTAATTTCTCAGGCAGGTAAAGGTGAGCAATTACGTTTACGTGCTATCGTAACCCGTGGCAGCAGCAACGAAGATATTGTAAAACGTGCTGATTTATTACGTACAGATTCAGTTCATGGAAATTTCCCGGGAACTGTTATTGAAGACCTTGAGAACAAAGCCTTAATCATTAACGGTCACACGGTGCACATGATTGATGCTAAAAATCCTGAAGATGTAGATTATACAGCTTACGGTATTGATAACGCCTTATTAATTGATAATACCGGGGTTTTTAGAGATGATGTGGAATTGAGTCGTCATTTAAAAGCCAAAGGAATCAGTAAAGTATTGTTAACGGCACCTGCAAAAGGTAATGTTCCTAACGTAGTGCATGGTGTAAACCATGAAACTGTTGATACTAAAAACGGACAAATTTTTTCGGCAGCTTCTTGTACTACCAATGCCATTATGCCAATCCTGTATGTGATTGACAAAGAATTAGGAATTCAAAAAGGACATATTGAAACAGTTCACTCCTACACCAATGATCAAAACTTATTGGATAACTACCACAAAAAATACCGTCGTGGCCGTTCGGCTGCCTTAAACATGGTAATTACCGAAACCGGTGCTGAGAGTGCATTAAAAAAAGTATTACCACACTTAGCCGGTAAATTCACCGCTAACTCGGTACGAGTACCAACACCAAACGTATCGTTAGCGATCTTAAATTTAAACATCAACAAAGAAGTGACACGCGACGAAGTAAACGAGATCATTCGTAAGTATGCATTGAATGGTGCTTTGGTAGAGCAGATTCAATATGCCTTCAGCAACGAATTAGTATCTTCCGACGTGATTGGTAATCCTTGCCCTTCTGTATTTGACAGTAATGCAACGATTATCTCTCCGGATAAGAAGAGCATTGTATTATACGTATGGTATGATAACGAGTATGGTTATACCCGTCAGGTAATTCGTTTCTCGAAACACATTGCAGAAGTAAGACGCGCTACTTACTATTAGTAGATACTACATCATATAAAAAACGCTGAGAGATAAATTCTTTCAGCGTTTTTTATTTTACTTCACCACTTCCTTTATCAAACCTGATCTTCTTAACAGGGCTTTAGGATCAGCATCCCGGCCTCTGAAGCGTCTGTATAAAATAGAAGGATGTTCGCTACCACCAGCCGATAAAATATTTTTATAAAAGGCATTGGCTACTTCTTTATTAAAAATTCCTTTTTCCTGAAAGGCTTCAAAAGCATCGGCATCAATCACTTCGGCCCATTTGTAGGAATAGTAGCCGGCAGAATATCCTCCCGGAAATATGTGCGAAAACGAACAGGATGTAGAAGTTTCACTCACGGGAGGCATCAAATCAGTTTTGGCCGTTACATTCAATTCAAAATCCTTTACACTTGCTATATCCTTAGGATCTTTGCTGTGCCAGGCCATATCCAGTGTTGCCAAACCTATTTGACGTATCGTAGCTAAGCCGCTTTGAAAATTAGAGGAATCAATGATTTTTTGAATGTATTCGGAAGGAATGGCTTCTCCGGTTTGATAATGTTTGGCAAACAGATCGAGACATTCTTTTTCGTAACACCAGTTTTCCAATATTTGTGAAGGAAGCTCTACAAAATCCCAATACACGCTGGTTCCCGACATACTACCATATTGCCCGTTGGCACACATACCATGCAAGGCATGGCCAAATTCATGAAACAAGGTTGTTACTTCATCAAAGGTTAACAGGGATGGTTTGCTTTCTGTGGGTTTGGTAAAATTACAAACAATGGATACATGTGGTCTGATATTAACGCCATGCTCTATTTTTTGATTCACAAAGGATGTCATCCATGCCCCCTGCCTCTTCCCTGCCCTCGGAAAAAAGTCGGCATAAAACACCGCTAAAAATTCTCCCCGTTCATTCTTTACTTCATAAGTGGTAACATCTTTATGATATAAAGGAATATCATTGCGTTGCGTAAAGGTTAAGCCATATAATCGTTTGGCAGTTTCAAACACACCTGCTATCACATTTTCTAATTTAAAATAAGGTCTTAGCAATTCATCATCAATGGCAAATTTCTCTTTCTTCAGCCTCTCGGCGTAATACGGGATATCCCATCGTTTCAAATCTTCCGGACCATTATTAGATACAACATAGGCCTTCAATTCTTCCAGTTCTTCTTTGGCAAAAGGTAAGGCATTATCCAACAGGTTTTCTAAAAATGAAAACACTTTTGCCGGAGATTCGGCCATCCGTTCTTCCAGTACAAAATCTGCATGAGATTTATAGCCCAATAATACAGCGCGTTGATGACGCAATACGGCTATTTGTTTTAACACCGCCTGATTGTCGTATTCGTTATTTTTAAAAGCCTTGGAGCCATATGCTTTAAATAGTTGCTCTTTTAATGCTCTGTTATCCGAATACATCATAAAAGGCCCGTAGCTTGGATAATCCAAGGTAAATACCCAGGCATTGTCTTTTCCTTTTTCTTTGGCGGTAATCTTGGCAGCTTCCACAATTCCTTCCGGTAATCCTGATAAATCAGATGCATTTGTAATTACCAATTCGTAGGCATTGCTTTCGGCTAATACATTTTCGCTATAGGTTAATGCAAGTTGTGATTTTTCTTTATCAATTGTTCTGAGGGTTTCTTTTTGTGCATCATTTAATTTAGACCCGTTACGCACAAACCCCTTAAATGTTTTATCCAGCAAGGTGGATTGTTCGGGCGTTAAGGTAAGTGTATGTTTCAGGTTATACACTGCTTCTACCCTTTTAAATAAGGCATCATTCAATATGATGTCATTCGAATAATCACTTAATTTAGGAGATACTTCTTTAGCTAAAGCCTGCATTTCCTTAGATGTTTCGGCTAGATTCAAATTAGAGAAGGTCATACTTACTACTTCCAGTAAAGGACCTACTTTTTCGAGGGCTTCTATGGTATTTGAAAAATCAGGTGCAGCCGGATTATTCACTATCGCATCGATCTCTGCCAGGCCTTGTTTAATACCTTCTTCAAAGGCCGGTAAGTAATGTTCTACTTTTATTTTATCAAAGGGAATAGTATTTAAGGGCGTGTTAAACTTGGATAGGAATGGATTGCTCATGGCTTACGATTTAAGTAAATAGACTATATACAAGATACAAACTAAATATAAAATGGTTTATATAAATTGAGGCAAAAAAACGTCTCTTATTTTATATAAATAAGTTAAAAACAGAAATCTGATGTTCAACTTCAGGATTATTTCAGAATCAGGTGTATGACTATTTAGGTTTTATAAAATAGGGTATTTCCGACGCTGGGCGGAACAGTCCTACAAGCAGTTTAAACACCAACCGTTGAATTATCCCTTTTTGCTTCGGTATTTTTGGACTTCAGTATATGCTTATACCTCCTGAATGTTTTTCGTAACAATGCCTGACGCATACAAATTAAAATAGTAACTTTACTTTTTTTACTATGATTTCAAACAAACGAAAAATCATTAACGATCCCATCTACGGTTTTGTAACATTACCGGATGATTTGGTATATGATCTTATCAATCATCCTATTTTTCAACGTTTGCGTAGAATTAAACAACTTGGTTTAACGAACCTTGTTTATCCGGGAGCTTTACACACGCGTTTCCATCATGCTATTGGCGCTATGTATTTAATGACAGAAGCCTTACAGGTTTTAAAGTCGAAGGATATTAAAATCACAGAAGAGGAATCGAGAGCAGCGATTGTTGCTATTTTGTTACATGATATAGGGCATGGTCCTTTCTCTCATGCATTGGAGCATACGATTGTTAAGGGTATTCATCACGAAGATATTTCTGCGATGCTGATGGACGAGTTAAATAAAACCTTTAAAGGCAAACTTTCATTAGCTATTAAAATTTTTAAAGACGAACATCCAAAAAAATTCCTGCATCAGTTGGTTTCCAGCCAGCTGGATATGGACCGTTTGGACTACCTGAACAGAGATAGTTTTTTTACAGGTGTTTCGGAAGGTGTTGTGAGTAGCGACCGAATCATTAAAATGCTGAATGTAAAAGACGGCGAATTGGTTATTGAAGCAAAAGGTATTTATAGTGTAGAAAACTTTTTAATAGCCCGTCGTTTAATGTATTGGCAGGTTTATTTGCATAAAACGGTTTTAAGTGCCGAAAAACTTCTGGTAAATATCTTAAAACGTGCGAAGGAGCTATCGCTTAGCGGAACCGATTTATTTGCCACTCCGGCACTCTCTTTATTTTTAAAAAATAATTTTACAAAAAAAGAATTCAAAAGTAATCCTGAATTAATACAGCAATTTGTGTTATTGGACGATTACGACATTATGGCTTCTGTAAAGGCCTGGATAAGCCACGAGGATGTTGTTTTATCATCCTTATGTAAAAATTTAATTGATAGAAATTTATACAAGATCGAACTACAAAATAAAAATTTTACATCTGCTTACCATGCACAACTTCAGGAAAAAGTCATGAAGAAGTATAAATTAAGCAAAAAAGAATCCGAGTATTTTGTGTTTACGGAAAGTGTAAATAACAGTGCTTATAATTCATCCAAATTTCAAATACACATTCTTTATAAAAATGGTGAATTGGCGGATGTGGCAAAAGCTTCCGATCAATTGAATATAAAAATGCTGAGTAAAAAAGTAACAAAGTATTTTATCTGTTACCCCAAGGAAATATAGATAATAAAAAAAGAGACCAAGGTCTCTTTTTTTATTATCCCGGCATACGACTAATTTGTTTTTCCATAGCTTTTAGCTGAGAAAGAATTTCATCGTTTTTAGGTTTCAGGTCTTTCGCCTTTTTGAAATGTTGTTTGGCTATTTTATATTGCATACGTTGTGCTTCGATATTACACAATTGTAAGTGAGCTGCCGCTAAACTATCTTTATCAGGAATACCGGCTTTTACAGCCTCCATAAGATGTAAACGGGCTTGTTTTGTATTTCCCTTTTTAAGTTCAATAAATCCTAACTGCATTAAATTAGAGCCTTCCATATCTCCTACAATCTTGGATTTAATCTTTAAACTCTTTCTGATATTATCCTCAGCCTTATCCAAATCGTTAGAAGCCATTGATAAATTACTTTGCAACATATAGTAACCTGAACGAATAGGCTTGTATAATAATCTGGGGAATTTAATTTTATTCAGGTATTTCATAGCTAAATCAACATCCCCATCTGCTACAGCCTCCTGAACAATTCGCATCGTTCCCATACCAAAATAAAACACCAGTGAAAACAAGGCCAATGTATAGCAAATCCATGCCGTAACAGGATCCAGGAAAATATGCGAAAGAATTCCTAATACTACTAAGGCAATGATTACTTGTAAACGGTATAAAATGTAAAATCTTAAAAATTTCATATAATTCTGTAATTACTTTAAACGACTTATTTTGAGGGGCAAAGATACTATTTTAGTTAATCCGGTTTACAAGAATTAAATCAGGAATTTTAATTTTATTCAAAAAAAAACGCCCTTCTTACAATTAAGAAGGGCGTTGAAACTATATTGATTCTAGTTACTCGATAATTAATTTTTTAGTTACTTTTCTTCCTTCAATACCAATGGTAATAAAGTAAATACCTGGTTTTAACTGAGAAGAAGTATTTACGGTATATTTGGATTCTACCCCTGCCGAACCGGCTACACTTCCCTGTTCAACCATTCTACCCATCACATCATACACCAATATATCCACTTTAGAATTATAAGGTGATATAAACTCAATAGAAGATGATGAGCTTGTAGGATTAGGATAAATAGCCAGAGACAATGAATTTTCAAACTCATGAAGGCCTACTGTACCAGATATATTGATATTATCTATATAAAGGTTTTGAGATTTTCCGGTTGCTACATCATTTTGGAACCAAAAACGGAATTTAACACTTCTCTTATTGGTTAATACACCTAAAACGGTTGAAGGAATTGATTTGGTAACCCATTTAGGATTTGGAACAACTGAAGTTGTTGCTGAGCTCCATGGAATATATGGTGCATTTACAGTTCCACCACTCACAGCCATTTGAGCAGCTGTAGGGCCAGCAGGCATAGAAACCCATGAACCACCACAATCCAAGCTGTATTGTAATTTAAATGTATCCTGTGTTACACCAGTTTTTCTGGCAAAAGAATAATCAAAAGAGAAAGAAATGTTAGAAGTATTAGTAAAATCAAAAGATGGCGTTTCTAATATATCAACATTTGCGTTATATCCCGGGAATCCACTAACAGAGTTCGCATTTGGTAACACAATAGAAACAGAAGATGCTCCGGTTGGGCCTGCTCCGTAAGGAGATAAAGACCAAGATGGTGTTCCTAAATCAGGGTTAACAACGGTCATACCTGCCGGCCACCATTGACCACTTTCAAAACCTTCAAAATAAGGCAATGTAGTTGGTGGAGCATTCCAATTTGTAGTAATATAGGATCCTACTGTTTTGGAAGAAGAACCATTTGCATTTGTAACAGTTAAAGATACGGAATAAGTTCCTGGATTTGAATACGTAACACTTTGAGCAGCTAACGTAGATGTAGAAGGAGTTCCTCCATCAAATGTCCATAAATAAGATGATGGTGTAGAGTTATAAGCTGTACTTGTATAAAGAACCGACTGATTTGCACAGGTAATTACTTTATTGGATGCAAAGTCAGCTACAGGAGCACATGCATTTGGACCAGTAGGGTTTCCATTTGCATCTAAGATTCCTGTGAATATAAGGTTTGCTATTCCCACTAAAGAATCTCTTCCTGCTATCGACGAAACAGCAGTTTGTCTTACTTTCTTAGTTTGTTCTTTGGTAAACATTCTTGGACAACCAGAATAATCCATAATATTTTCGATATTAGGTCTGATAGAGTCGCAAGATGCTAAATTAACATTTAATAAATAGTCTTCAAATTCTCCACTACTTACTGTTACATTTGGTCCTGTAATGGGAGTATTACTTGTAATAACTCTCATTCTCATTAATCCATTACTACTAGGGATTGATACGTTTCCTGTAAAAGTTTGAGTACCTAAAACACTTGTCGCAGACGAATTAAAAACATTTTCTCCTGCATCATTAAAAGAACCATTTCTATTAAAATCAATATATGCTGCTGCATAATTATTATCAACAGACTTCGCTAAACTTTTAATGGTTAATGTTTTTGCTCCGGTAGCAAAATCATTAGGATAAGTAAAATAATTAAAATCCGAGTAACTACCTGCTGTTCCATTAGCAGTAATATTAATTGTTTTGGTAGTAGTAGTAGTTACTGTTCCTGTTGTTGTAGATGCGTCACGAATAAAAGTGCTTGCTAATGAGTTCAACGCTGTTGTTGATTTCATATTTCCAAGAGATACATAAACAATATCGGAACTGTCTGTTGGGTTTGTAACAGGATTAGGAGTGGTATAGTTAACCGATTGGCTAGGGCAAGTACTAAAGAAACCTGTTGTTTTAGGAGTATCACTAATGTCATCTCCTCCACATTCAACTCCTGCATCGTTTGTAGACCCAAAAGTATGGCTTAAACCAAACCAGTGACCTATTTCATGACTTAAAGAACGTGCATTGATTCCTGTTAAGAAATCATAACGATACACAATAGCATCTGCCGGAGTTATAGGAGCTGTACCCGGTAAGTGTGTATATCCTACAATAATCCCAGCTGAAGACCCTATAATATTTTTAACTATATAAATATTCAAGTATTTATTTGGATTCCAGTTACCAGCAGCCATAGTACTGTATTGGTAGTTAAATAAATCCGACTGATCCCAATTTGTTTTTGGGTCATAATGATGGATTACCCCATTGGTGCAATTCCCGTTTGGATCTTTTTTAGCTAGGACAAAATGCATATGAGAATTAACATATAAAGGCTCGAATAATGGATCAATTAATGTTGTATCCGCATTTTTTCTTCCATAATCTTTATTTACCTGATCTAAAGCGCCTGCACAAAGGGCATCATTAATATTTGTACCAGTACCGGGAGCTTCACCTAAATGCAATACGTGAAATACTACAGGAACTGTAAATGTATAATTGGGATCTAGCGAAGCTGTTCTGGCTGCTGAGTTGCCATTCTTTAAAAACGCCTCGTATTCAGCTTTGGATGCTGCTTCGGCTGCATTCAATTTAGCGGCATAGCCTGGAACTGTTTTTAAATAAATTTCACGGGCTTGGTAAGTACCACAAGGCTGTACATCTTGAGCATTACTGGAAACTGCCATTGTTAAACAAGCTGTAGCACTAAGTAATAATTTTTTCATCTTTTTATATAGTTTATATTAAATAAATGGGGATTTATTCTAATCACAAACTTAACGATTAATTTAAATAATACCAAAATATTGTTAAAAAGTTACTAATCGTTAATTTGTTAAAATAGTTATGTTTTTGTAGCTCAGAGAGATGTATTACTTTATTTCTTTCCAATCGGTTAAATCCCTTATAACTACGGATGCGCAGGTCATTCCAAAAACAGCAGGAATATAGGAAATAGTACCATAAGCCGATTTTTTAAAATTCGATCCATCTGTTTTCATGATCGATTTTTTATCAGGTAATTCTGTAGAAAAAACAGCCTGAAACCCTTTTCGAATCCCCACTTCTTTTAACCGTTTTCGAAGGTAATAAGCCATAGGGCAATGGCAGGTTTTGGATATATCAACCACTTTAAGTTGGGTAGGATCCATCTTGCCACCGGCTCCCATAGAGGATACCAGTTTATGCCCCATATCCAAAGCGGTTTTTATCAAATGTACTTTAGGCGTAATACTATCAATCGCATCAATCACATAATCAAATTTTTGCTGTAATAATTGCACCATTTTTTCGGGGTCCTGAAATTGAGAGATCACATTCAATTTTACATAAGGATTGATCTGTAACATTCTTTCCTGCATCAATACAGCTTTTCCCATGCCATGTGTAGTAGATAAAGCCTGCAACTGCCGGTTTCTATTGGTTGGATCAACCACATCCCCATCCACAATGGTGAGTTCTCCAATACCGGCTCTGCATAATGCTTCGGCGGCATACGAGCCCACGCCTCCCAATCCAACAATAAGTACATGTGCTTTTTGCAAATTGTCTAATCCCGTATCTCCTACTAATAAACGGGTTCGTTGCATCCAATGTTTGTCTTCCATAGTTTACTTAAATAAGGTTGTGAAATTACTGTAAATTTTTTCTTTTAAAACATCTTCATCTATTTTCAGCAGCAACGAGGCTGATTTATACACATCTTTTATAGAAACAGTATTCCTGTCATCTGTTTCTAAAAATAGTTTTTCAACTGGAATACTACTCATATCAATATTATTTTTTTTGAATACTGCATGGCTTAGCGAGAGGTAAAAGCCCTTATGTATAAGTTGTTGGGCCAGTTGTATAGATTTATTAAAGCCATGAATGATCAAAGGTATGGAAGAATGATAAGGTTCGCAGATGGCGATGAGTTCATCAAAAGACCTCACACAATGAATCATAACAGGTTTTTGATAATTAACAGCCAAATCCAATTGATCTTTAAAAATTTCTGTTTGTATATGAAAATTAACTTCCGATATACTATCCAAACCACATTCACCCACCGCCAAACAGTTTGGATGTTGAATGAGTTGTTCCAAATCCGTTATCGATATCGGTAAATCGGCATCCCAGGGATGTATACCTGCCGAAAAAAAACTATCTGTATAGATAATCTTATCAAAACCAAAACGGTTATTAAACAAAAACACACCATCTTCTTGCGATAAATGGTGTGTATGTATGTTGATGTATGGTATCAATTTTTTAAGGTTCTCGACTTCGCTCGAACTGACAAAAATTTTGTTTAATTATAATTTTTGAGCAAATCCTTCACGGATTTTGTCGGCCATGTATTGGCCACCATATAATTTATCCTTAATTTTTGAGAAGCACTCAATGGTATATTTTACATCTTCATCTGTATGAACAGCTGTAGGAATCAAACGTAAAATAATCATTCCTTTAGGAATAACCGGGTATACAACCATGGAACAGAAAATACCGAAGTTCTCGCGTAAATCAATTACCATGTTTGTTGCTTCAGGTATAGATCCATTCATGTATACGGGAGTTACAGGTGTATTGGTATCTCCGATATTGAATCCTGCAGCTACTAAACCGCTTTGTAATTTTTTAGTGATATCCCATAATTTTTGACGGTATTCAGGGTGCTTGTTGATTAACTCCAGACGTTTCAATAAACCAACTACCAAAGGCATTGGCAACGATTTAGCAAAAATCTGAGAACGCATATTGTAACGTAAATACGTTACCACTTGTTTTGTAGAACTAATGAATCCTCCGATGAGGGCAAATGATTTAGCAAATGTTCCAAAGTAAATATCAATACCATCCTGACACCCTTGCTCTTCACCTGTTCCTCCACCGTTAGGTCCCATTGTTCCGATACCATGAGCATCATCTACAAATAAACGGAAATCATATTTTTTCTTTAATGCTACTATTTCTTTTAATTTTCCCTGGTCGCCACGCATACCAAAAACACCTTCTGTAATTACCAAAATTCCACCACCGGTTGTTTCTGCCAATTTTTTAGCGCGTTCTAATTGTTTTTCACAATCCTCAATATCATTGTGTTTAAATACAAAACGTTTTCCCATGTGTAAACGAACTCCATCTAAAATACAGGCATGAGATTCTGCGTCGTATACAATCACATCTCTTCTGTCAACCAAAGCATCAATAGCAGAAACCATTGCCTGATATCCAAAATTACATAAGATTGTGTCTTCTTTTTTCACTAATGCCGATAAGCCTCTTTCCAATGCTTCGTGATTATCAGAGTTTCCACTCATCATACGAGCACCCATTGGTAATGCCAAACCGTATTGAGCCGCAGCATCAGCATCTGCTTTACGTACTTCCGGATGATTGGCCAACCCTAAATAATTATTTAAACTCCAGTTCAATAACGATTTTCCTCTGAAGTTCATATGAGGGTTAATATCCCCTTCCAGTTTAGGAAAAGTAAAGTATCCATGAGATTCTTTAGAGTGTTCTCCAATAGGTCCCATGTTCTTTTCGATTTTTTCAAATATATCTTTCATAATAAATGTGATTTCTTATACTAAGTAATTTATGGTTGGCAAATGTAGCAAAAAAAGGGGATTTTAAATGATTTTTTTAATGACTCTTAGCATATGGGAGTATTTTTTATTATCGGTATGAAAAATACCATAATGATCAAATTTATCAATACGTACACAGCCACTGGCGTGGATGATCTGTTGATTTTCCAAAACAATACCAACATGCACAATATTTCCTTCTTCATTATCAAAGAAGGCCAAATCGCCTGCCTCGGCTTCTTCCACAAAACTTAAAGGAGACCCAATTTCAACCTGTTGACTTGCGTCCCTGGGCAATTTGTATCCGTTTAATTTATAGACCAGTTGAGTAAAACCAGAGCAGTCGATACCAAAAGGGCTTCGGCCTCCCCATAAATAGGGAGCATTTAAGAACAGGTAAGCTGTTTCTTTAATATCCTTCACTGTTTTTTTTATGCCCGAGTCAGACGTCTGTCCTTCAAAAGCAAAATTGATATCGCTGATTTTTAAAATTCCGTTATTAAAATTTGGTAAGGTTGCTCCTATCGTTACAGGAAAAACAGCCTGGTTATCTGACTGATTTACAACCTGTACTAATTCAGAACTTAAAGTATTAGATTGCAGAGATTTATAACCAGCATCCGATAAACGGGTATGCTGCTTTGCACTGATCCAACATGGATAATTATCATAATTAGTGGTAATCCTAATCCAATCTTCTCTGTCTTCAACAATGGTATAAGTTTCGCCAAATAACAACTGAGTCACCATTTCGCTGGTACTAGCGGGTTCTTTCCTGCAAGGAATAATACTAAGAGAACAAATACCAAAACTCATAAGGCTAAATTAAAGGTTGTTTTAGTAATACGTTAATCAATCTTAAATAGTTATCCACTATCCATTATTAATTGATTTCATAATCCCATAAGTCGTAATTTTACGGTCTTTTAAAATATACTCTTCATGAAAATTCTATATACCTATCTTAAAGCTTATAAACCATTGCTATTTTTAGCCTTGGTTCTGGCAGCCATCAATCAATGTTTTTCTCTGTGTGATTCTATTATTACGGGAAAATTAATTAACCGCTTTAGCACAGCTCATACCGAAGATGCAACTTATTACTGGCATATTGGCGACACACAAAGCCAGTTTATGGAAAGCTTACTGGTTTTTATAGGACTTTCGATTGGAGCCGCACTTATGTCGCGTATTGCGAAAAATTTCCAGGATTATTTTACCAATATCATCATTCAACGTACCGGCGCGCAAATGTATACGGATGGTATTAAGAAAGCATTATCCTTACCTTACAAAGACTTTGAAGACCAACGAAGCGGAGAAACATTAGGTAAATTACAAAAAGTAAAATCGGATACCGAAAAATTTGTCAATTTATTTATCACACTTATTTTTCAGTCGATCATCGGAATTATTTTTGTGTTTGTATACGCCATTAGTATTCACTGGTTGCTTGGCCCCTTGTATTTAATTACCGTTCCAATTATTGCCAGCGTAAGTTCATTTTTGGGTAAGAAAATAAAAAAGATCTCCAAAGAAATTTTAGGTGAAACAACGGCATTAGCAGGAGCCACTACCGAATCGTTAAGAAACATTGAATTAGTAAAAAGCCTTGGATTAATTGAGCAGGAAGAAAAACGATTGAATTCAACAACCCTGAAAATATTGGGTTTAGAATTAAAAAAAGTACGTTTCATTCGTTCTTTAAGCTTTATTCAGGGGACTACCGTTCATTTGGTAAGAAGTGCCCTGGTTTTTACCCTGTATTGTTTTGTTTTTCAGGGAATCATTAAAGTAGGTGATTTAATTACGCTCATGTTTTTCTCTTTCTTCATCTTTAATCCTTTGCAGGAGTTAGGTAACGTGATTGCTGTATTTAACGAAACCAAAGTCAGCATGGATAATTTTGCCAAATTAATCAATTCACAATCTGAGGAAGTTCCTGTTTCACCATCGGTACTTGGTGATATTAAAGATGTGAATTATCAAAATGTATCATTTGGTCATAATAGTTCGAATGGATTTGCGGTTCAGAATATAAATATCCACATAAAAAACGGCGAAACCGTTGCCTTTGTTGGTCCAAGCGGAAGCGGGAAAACCACATTGGTGAAATTATTACTGGGTCTGTATAAACCAAATGAAGGGAAGGTATTGTATAACAATATCGAATCCACTGAAATTAATTTAACAGAGCTACGCCGTCAACTAGGCTTGGTATCTCAGGATTCACAGTTATTTAGCGGCACCATTAAAGACAATTTATTGTTCACTAAACCAAATGCCACCGATGAAGAAGTAATGGATGTTCTTAAAAAAGCATCTTGTCAGAATTTATTAAGCAGAGCTACAGACGGCATTTACACAACTATTGGCGAAGGCGGTATTAAATTAAGCGGTGGTGAGAAACAGCGTTTATCAATAGCCAGAGCATTATTGCGTCAGCCTCATTTATTAATATTTGATGAGGCAACATCTGCTCTGGATTCAATTACGGAAGAGGAGATCACAAAAACCATTCGTGATATTTCTTCCAAACAAAATCAGATCACTGTATTGATTGCTCATCGATTATCCACGATTATGCATGCTGATAAAATCTATGTACTGGAACAAGGAAAAATTATTGAGCAAGGAAAACACGATGAGTTATTGGCTGAAAAAGGCTTGTACTATGCGATGTGGAGACAACAGATCGGTGAGAGAAAATAATTATTTTCGATAAGGATAATTTCTGTCCTTAGGAATATTATTTACCGTAATCGCCACTAAAAACAGGATTAACACACCCGATAATACAGGAGATAAAACATAACCAAAACCCAACGCTTTTATTTTTTCGGAACCTATATTGGCGATCAATGCCGTAGCGCCTCCCGGAGGATGCATGGTTTTGGTAATCTGCATTGCTACAATGGATAAGGACACTGCTAATGCCGATGATAACCACATATTATCAGGAATCAATTTGTAAATTAATACACCTATAAATGCGCTGATCAGATGTCCGAAAATTAAATTTCGGGGTTGCGCTAAGGGGCTGTTTGTTGCACCGAAAATTAATACTGAAGTGGCGCCAAATGAACCTATCAATAAGATATTATCCGATTGTCCGAATTGTGTTCCCTGAATATAACCAAGTAACGCTATGCCTGTAAACGCCCCAATAAATGTCCATAGATGATCTATAGGTCTTAAAATAGTTTGCCGGTAAACAACATATTTTGCTTTACGATAGGTTCGTTTGATCTTTCTTTTCACGAACTAAATATAGGTGTAATTTTAAATATAGCGTTTACCAAGAATTATTCTTTACTTTCCAAAAACATTGGCACCATCGGTGTCTCGATAGAATAAAGCCCCTTATTAATGTTTACCCAGAATAACATTTTTAACAACATCGTGTCATTAATAATAAGATTAACATGTAGCGGTGTTTTTCCTTTAGCATCCGGTCGTAATTTTTTGCCGTCGATACATTCATAATCGGAATATGCTACTGTAAAATCAGGACTAAGAGTCATTTCTTTTAAAGATTCTATCAGGTCGGAAAAGGCGTCTGTAAATGGTTTTAATACCACTAAAGAATCGAATGTTGTTTTTGCTGTTTTACCTTTAAAAATGGCAGGTTGATTCAACAGACTTAAATAATAAACGGAATCATTAAGATTTACAGCTCTGATATTCTTCGCCAAAAGAGTATCTATATTAGTAAAAGAGGGCTGAGAAAAAGCAACAGAAGAAACCGTTATTAAACAAACAAGTATATAGTTACTTAATTTCATTAAAGAGATCGATCAGTTTTTGTTTTTCTGTTTTCCAGTTGTTTTCAATGGCTGCAATAAAGGTATTGCTCTTATATTCCAGATATTCTTTACTATTTAAAAAGCGAACGATTTGATCTGCAATGTGCTTAGGCTCATGATTTTCAATAAATGTGCCAATATGATAGTTATTAATAAGGTATTCTATTTCAGGAAGCCTTGTTGCCGGGATTGGGATACCAGCATGCATGTAATCAAACACTTTATTGGGTAGCGAGAAATGATAATTTAGGTTAGAATCCTTGTCAATCGTAACTCCCAGATTGGCATTCGCTGTGTAGTGTCGTAATTCGGAAGCGGGTATCTTATCAATGAATTTAACTTTATTTTGCAACTGAAAACTGATTACATTTTGTTTTAACTGATGAATGACGTCTCCACTTCCGATAATGAGTAACAGATAATTGTCATCCAGATACTGAAATGCTTCTACTAATTCTTCCGCACCACGTTGAACATTAATTCCGGCTCCTTGCAGGATCACTATTTTTTTTCCTGCCGGTAAGGTCAATTCCGATTTTGATTTTAAACTCACGATCTTAGGATAGTGTGGAATATTTCGTACAAAAATAAAAGGCACTTTGTATCTATTGGTAAAATAATTTGCAATACTTTGATTAACCGTAATGTTGTATTTCAATTTCGGAACAATCCACGATTCCAGTTTTTCCCAGATACGTTTTTTGCCAGGATTAGCTTGCAGCTCAGGGACTTCACAAAATAGTTCATGACTATCATAAATTAAGGGTATGCCTTTTAGTTTTGATACCAAGTAATTAGGAAGCAAAGTATCCAGATCATTTGCCAGCAATACATCTGCTTTGGTAAATAGTAACACAAAGAACAAACGAATATTAAAAAATAAATAAAATTGTGGTCCTTGCTCAAACAACAATTTCATACGCATGCAATCGTAATCTCTTTTTTCTAAAGGCTTTGACGTCTTTTGCTGACGACCTACCAATAGTACTTTATAGTTTAATTCAAACAGTACAGAGCAAGTACGGGCCACTCTTTGGTCGGTAACCAAATCATTAATAACGGAAACTATGATCTTCTTTTTTTGCAATTTATAATTCCTATTTCAAATGCGACTCTATTAACTGGTTACCCCAATCCGAAGGATTCGAATATTAACAGAAGCCATAACACATTAAACATTCGACCCCGAAGGGGTCGTACAACCTATAATATATCAACTCTCTATTAACATTTAATCCCTTCGGGATTATAATTCAGCAACTTATTTTCAATTTTATTTACACTTATATCTTCTTAAACAAATCCATGGCTGCCTGATAAGGATTAATGGCATTTTGTTCTAATTGTTTTTCAATTTTTAAAATCTCCTCATTAATTTTTGGATTAGCATAAAAACGTTCAATCAATGTATCGTTAATCGTTTGGTGCAACCATTGTTTGGTTTGATTCATGCGTTTCGTTTCAAAAAAATGATTTAAGGTTGTATGACGTTTGTATTTATCAATCATATCATACACTTCTTTAATTCCTTTATTTTCAGTGCTGGAACAGGTTAACACTTCCGGTATCCAATTACTTTCGGTTGGCGGAAACAAATGCAACGCACGTGCATATTCTGCTCTTGCCAGTTTTGCTTTATCGGCATTACTTCCATCCGCTTTGGTAATGACCATACCATCAGCCATTTCCATAATACCACGTTTTATGCCTTGTAATTCATCTCCTGCTCCGGCCAACATCAATAACAAAAAGAAATCCGTTAACTGATGAACAGCCGTTTCACTTTGCCCTACTCCAACCGTTTCTATAAAAATATAATCGTAACCTGCTGCCTCGCAAATAATAATACTTTCTTTTGTTTTACGGGCTACCCCCCCCAGACTTCCTGAACTTGGCGAAGGCCGGATAAACGCTTTAGGATGTATGGATAATTGCTCCATCCGGGTCTTGTCTCCTAAAATGCTTCCTTTACTTAACTGACTACTTGGGTCGATAGCTAAAACAGCCAGTTTATGCCCTCTGTTAATCACTTCCAATCCAAAGCTCTCAATAAAAGTACTCTTTCCTACCCCAGGAACACCGGTAATACCAAGCCGAAAGGAGTTTCCGCTATGTTTTATAACGGCATTAATGATATCCTGTGCCTGTTCCTGATGTTCTTGTCTTGTGGATTCCACTAATGTAATAGCCTTGCTCACATAGGTGATATTGGATGATAAGATACCATCTGTATATTCCTGAATATTAAAGGCTTTTTTCATTTTAATAAAGCAAAAATAGGTTTAATTTTTATGAATTTTATCTTTTATAAAATTCAAAGCAAGAATATGTTTTTTAGTCTCAAAAATATGATTGATCAATTCCAAAACAAAAAAACCTAAAAGAACAGACACGCCATATTGAAACCATTCCGGCATATCATTGACCACTATTTTTTTTCTGCCGGCAAGGCCAAATAAGTTTTTTATATTTCTTCGTTCAGTTACATAATGTGTAAACGAATTGCTCACAAGCATTGCTACAGCAAATCCAACCAGATTACCTAAAGCTTTTTGAATAACAACTTTAGTTAGATATTTTTTGGTAAATCTTTTAAAAAAAGGGGTTGGTTTCGATTCAATCTCTAGCCAGGTGTTTTTTATCTTCTCAAAAATCTGAACGTTTCTATCATTTTCGCTAAGCCAATCATTAAGTGCTTTTTTTTCTTCTAAGGTTTCTTCCTTTGAAATATGTTTAGATATCAGCACTAATAGTTTCGGATCATTCATATTCGAGGATTTAATTTTCATAAACAAAAATAGGCTTTAATTTGTCTCTTCTTAACTATCCAATTTAACAATTGATAACTATTTTAATTGGCATAATATGTATTATCTTCAAAATCTTGTACTAAAACCACAATTATGAAAAAACAACCTCTACTACTTGCCTTTTTTCTATTGGGCCATATCATTCAACAGGCGCAAAACACATCCTTGAATTCTGCTGAAATTTTGCAGGGTTTAAAAAAATTAAATACTGTTGGAAGTGTGCTGTATGTAGCCGCACATCCCGACGATGAAAATACCAGATTATTAGCCTATCTGGCCAACGAAAAAAAATTAAGGACGGGGTATTTATCTTTAACCCGCGGAGATGGAGGACAAAATTTAATCGGTAAAGAACAGGGCGAACCATTAGGATTGATTCGAACGCAGGAACTTTTAGCAGCCAGAAGAGTGGATGGTGCTGAACAATTTTTTACCCGTGCCAATGACTTCGGGTTTTCTAAAAATCCGGAAGAAACCTTTACCTTTTGGAATAAAGACAGCATTTTAGCGGATGTTGTTCTCACTATCAGACGATTTAAACCGGAGGTAATCATTTGCCGTTTTCCTACAACAGGTGAAGGCGGACACGGACATCATACCGCTTCTGCCATACTAGCGTTGGAAGCATTTGATGCAGCGGCCGATCCAAAACGCTTTCCTGAGCAACTAAAATATGTGCAGGTATGGCAGGCAAAGCGCATCTTCTGGAACACCTTCAATTTTGGGACAACCAATACCACAGCACCCGATCAGTTAAAGATTGATGCAGGTTTATTTAATCCTTTAATTGGCAAAGGCTATGGAGAAATTGCCGCTGAAAGCCGTTCCAATCATAAAAGTCAGGGCTTTGGTACAGCCAAACAACGTGGTTCTACCATTGAATATTTTAAATTACTAAAAGGAGATAGTGCCAAAACAGACTTATTTGAAGGTATTAATACCAGTTGGACAAAATTTAAAGGACTCGAAAAAATTCAAAAGCTGATAGATGATTGCATAAAAAAATATAACCCTCAGTCTCCTGGAAATTCTGTATCGGATTTAGTTTCAATATATAAGCAACTACAATCTTTGGATGACAATAATCCTAATGTAAACTATTGGAAACAACAGAAGTTAAAAGAAACTGAATCTCTTTTACTGGCTTGTTCCGGCTTATGGATAGAAGCTACAGCGGCTGATCATATTGGCATTTCCGGGCAGGATGTAGCCATTACTGCTCAAATCGTCAATAGAAACAAAACTAACGTAAAACTCAACAGCATTTCATATTTGCAAAGCGATACAACAACAGCTCTTAGCCTAAAAGCTAATGAATTATACACCTTTAAACGAAAAGAAAAACTATCGTCTTCCCTTCCCTTTTCCAATCCCTACTGGTTGAATCAAAAACACGATATTGGTTTATATACAGTTACTAACCACGCATTCATTGGCAAGCCCGAAAATGAATCTGCCACAAAGGTCACATTTGATATTTCCATTCAGGATTTGAATTTAAAAATCGAACGCCCTTTGGTTTATAAATCTACAGATCCTGTTAAGGGAGAAATTTATCGTCCCTTTGAAATCCTGCCTCCCGCCACCATTAATATTCCTGAAAAAGTATTTGTATTTACGGATGCTTCTGCCAGAAACATTGCATTAACCGTAAAAGCAAATGCGGCCAATACAAATGGCAAAGTAGAGTTAAAAGGAAGTCCGGGATGGAACATCACCATTAAAAATCCTGAATTCAAATTAGCCAATAAAGGTGATGAGGCAATTATTGAAGCTACCATCACTGCTGATAAAGGTGCTAAAGACGGCAAATTAGAGGCTTCTGTTATGGTGAATAATACCGCATACAACAAAAGCATTAAGCGCATCGAATACGACCATATCCCATATCAGTTTATTTTAAGTGATGCGGAAGCCGGATTAGTGAATATTGATTTAAAGAAAGCAGGAACTACTATAGGTTATGTTCCCGGAGCAGGAGATGATGTGCCTGCCGCTTTAAAACAAGTGGGATATAACGTTACGGTGCTTACAGACGAATTACTGCTCAATGAAAATCTGTCGAAATACAATGCCATTGTATCCGGTGTAAGAGCCTATAATACAAATGATCGATTGCAGGTTCACTATACTAAATTAATGGATTATGTAAAAAATGGCGGAAACTTAATTGTACAATACAATACCAATAATCGTATTGGTCCTGTTATTGCAAAAATAGGTCCTTATCCATTTACTATATCCCGCGACAGAGTTACTAACGAAAAAGCAGAGGTGAAATTTAATAATGAAAAACATTCTGTTTTAAATTTTCCAAATATAATCACTCCAAAAGATTTTGAAGGATGGATCCAGGAACGAGGCATTTATTTTGCCACAGAAATTGATAAACAATACGACACCATTTTTACCATGAGTGATCCTAACGAAAAAGCCAGTGACGGTAGTTTAATTATTGGCAAATACGGGAAGGGTAATTTTGTGTATACCGGATTGGTTTTCTTTAGGGAATTACCTGCTGGCATACCCGGCGCCTATCGGTTATTTGTGAATTTATTGAGTTTGCCACAAAATCAAAATACAGAACGCTGATAACACAGATTTAATATAATTTGAATGATAAAAACAGAATAACAATTTCTCCAATAAAATTATAAATCATAACAATCAGCGGGATCTGCGTTCTATAAAACAAAAAAAATGAGTAACCAAGAAGAAAAATATTCCATCAATAAAAAATGGCGTTTGGCATATAGCCTGGTAATTGGTGTTCTGATAGTACTGATCGTTTTCTTTTATTATTTCACAAAACAATTCGCATGAGTATCGTAGATTGGATTGTACTTACAATAACCCTGCTGTCTGTTATTGCTTATGGAGTTTATAAAAGCAAAAGTGAAAAAACACTAGACGGTTATTTCAAAAGCAGTAACTCCATGAGTTGGTTCTTAATACTGCTTTCGATTATGGGAACGCAGGCAAGCGCCATTACATTTTTATCAGCTCCGGGACAGGCTTATACCGACGGTATGCGATTTGTACAATACTATTTTGGGCTTCCATTAGCTATGGTTGTATTATGTGTTACGTTTATACCGATTTATCATAAACTAAAAGTTTATACCGCCTATGAATATTTAGAGCAACGTTTTGATTTAAAAACACGCGCTCTGGCTTCTATTTTGTTTTTAATACAACGTGGATTATCTACAGGAATCAGTATTTATGCACCCTCTATTATTTTATCATCATTACTGGGTTGGAATATTTATTATACCAATTTAGTAATGGGAGGATTTTTAATTATTTATACCGTAAGCGGAGGCACAAAAGCTGTTACTTACACCCAAATGCAACAATTATTAATTGTTTTTGTGGGGATGTTTTTAGCCGGTTATATGGTGGTTCATATGCTACCTCCTGATGTCAGTTTTTCCGATGCATTACATGTGGCCGGAAAAATGGGAAAGCTAAATGTTATTGAAACAAAAATTGATGTGACTGATGCACATTGGTGGAAAGATAAATACAACATCTGGAGTGGATTAATAGGAGGGTTCTTTTTAGCACTTTCCTATTTTGGCACTGACCAATCGCAGGTTGGGAGGTACTTAACAGCTAAAAACACGAAAGAAAGCAGAATCAGTTTATTAATGAATGGCCTGGTTAAAGTTCCCATGCAATTTTTAATTCTGTTAGTAGGTAGTTTAGTGTTTGTATTTTATATGTTTTACCAGTCTCCGGTTTTCTTTAACCAAAAACAAATTGACAAAGTTTTGCAAACAGAGTATCATTCTTCCTTTGTAGAACTACAATCTAAAAATGATTCGTTAAATACGATAAAACAAACACAAACACGTCGGTTAATTGAAGCTATGCACCAACAAGATAAAGCGGGCATTATAACAACTCAATCAGCATTAGCACAAACCGAAGAACAAGCAAAAACTGTAAGAGCTAATGCTATTTCTTTGATGAAGAAAGCAGATAAAACAGCTGATGTAAATGATACTAATTATATCTTTTTGTACTTTGTAGTACAAAATCTCCCTCGTGGTTTAATTGGATTATTAATTGCTATGATATTTCTGGCAGCCTGGGGAAGTATTGCTGCTGCTCTTAATTCATTGGCGTCTACTACCGTTATTGATTTATACAAACGTATGTGGGTAAAAGAACAAACTGAAATTCATTATTTTAAGGCATCACGTTGGTTTACTTTTGGATGGGGTGTATTTTCAATTATTGTAGCCATGTTTGCCAGCAAATTAGGTAGTTTAATAGAGGCTGTTAATGTGCTGGGATCATTATTTTACGGAACTATTTTAGGAATTTTTCTTGTTGCCTTTTATATAAAAAAAACAGAAGGAAAAGCTGTCTTTTATGCAGCGTTAATGACCGAAATTTGTGTTATTTCTATTTACATTGCAGATATTATTTCTTTCTTGTGGCTTAATGTGATTGGCTGTTTATTGGTTATGAGCTTTGCTTTTGTTATCCAGCTTATTTTAAATAAAAGATTAGTTACAAAATAATATGGGCGTGCCCCGCAAAGAGGCAGCGGGCCGTGCTTTTCGCTGCAATCTTTTTGAGCCTCGCTATCAAAAAGGATTTACGCTACAATCACTCACGCAACTCTACAGCATTAAAATTAATATTTCATTTTAATATAAAACCTGCGCGAGGGATGCAAACGAAAATCCTTTTGTTAATGGCTTCGATACTTTGGAGCTTCAATGTCTGTCTCTGCCATTAACAAAAGATTGGATCCGCCAGCTGGCGGACCGGTTTCTGCCTGTCTCTTGCAGGAACGCGCCCCAATGTTCAAAACAGTATAAAACAAAAAAGTCCTACCGTTGCCGATAGGACTTTAAATTTAAAAACTCAATTTATTTTTTTGCATCTGCAATTAATTTTTCTGCTTGTTTAATGTAAGCATCATCCTGATCGGCTGTTGCCAGAGCTTTAGCTTGCTCAGCAGTTGCAATGGCTCCTTTCAAATCTTTCATTTTAAATTGAATTTTTGCTTTTAACATAGCAATCCAGTATGCTTTAGGGTTAGCCGCAAATGCTTTATCAGCCCACTCTAATGCTTGCTTCAGATCTTTATCGTTATCATAGTAATAAGTTGCTGCCTGGAAATAAGGCTTGTTATCCTTAATTACCGTTGATTCAATTGTTTTCATGATTTTTGAATCAATGTCAGCAGTTACTTTAAAAGCCACTCGGGTTTTTTCCCACGACAATTCAATGTTGGCGGTAGTTGATGTAATATCAGCCACATTAATTTCAAATGTTTCTACTTTTTCGGTTAAAGCAGATGGTTTTACAGTAAAACGTAATACTTCATCTTCTTTTTTATATTCAGCTACGTTTCCGCCTAAAGTTAAATCTTTATAGAACATAATTTCCCAACTGTCTTTATTAGGAATGGTATAAAGACCGTATGTTCCTGCTTTTACATCCAATCCTTCCACTTTTACATCTTCGCCAAATGTAATTTTTGTTGTAGAGTTAGCTCCTGTGCGCCATACTTTACCAAAGGGCACTACATCGCCAAATACAACACGCCCTTTAGCTCCCGGACGAGAATACTCAACAGTAATGTCGGATAAAGCAAAGGCTTGTTTTAATGTTTGTAATGGACTTGGCGCCGGCACTTTTAACTGTGCACTTAACGATGTACTTGTAAGAGCGGCAATTGCAACAGCTCCGGTTAATGTTTTAAGTTTGTTTAGTAACATAATTTTTATTGGTTTTAAGTTTAGTTTATATAATACAATTAAAAAGGCGTATTGTTTTCAAAGATAAAGTTGAATAATACAACTATTGTTCAAATAACATTTTTTGGCAAATATATTACTTACTGGTTTTCAAGCATTTGAACATAAAGATCTTCTACTTTTTTTCGTGCCCAGGGAGTTTTTCGCAAAAATTTTAAACTGGAATTTATACTTGGATTTGATTTAAAACAATTGATATCGATGTGATAAGCCAATCCGTCCCAACGGTAGTGCGCCAGCAATTCTTCTAAAATAAGCTGCAATGTTTTTCCGTGAAGTGGGTTGTTTTTTTGTTCCATTATTTTTGTTTTAAACATCCTCCGGCCTGCGGCCACCTCCTTCAAAGGAGGAATTATGTTTTATCTTCTATTTTATATTTCACTTTCTTGTTTGAGTTTTACTAATTCCCTCTTTTGAAGAGGGTGCCCGGAGGGCGGGTG
>JACQAK010000232.1 GCA_016194985.1 Bacteroidota bacterium | reverse complement strand
GATTTAGGAACCAATACATTTAACCTGTTGATTGCAGAGCGTCTTCCTAATGCCACATTTAAAAAAATATTCAATACTAAAATTGCCGTTAAACTTGGAGAAGGCGCTATTAATTGTGGCTATATAGCAGATGTACCTTTTCAAAGAGGTATCAATGCCCTTAAACAATTTCAACAATACCTGTTAGATCATGATGTAAAACATGTTTACTCTTTTGCTACGTCAGCTATCCGGTCGGCCAGCAATGGCTGTGAATTTGTGCATCAGGCTAAAAAAGTTGCCGGAATTTCTATAACAGTCATCGACGGTAATGAAGAAGCTGATTTAATTTATCATGGTAATAAAATGGCAGTAAGTTTAAACGACTCCGTGTCTTTGATCATGGATATCGGTGGAGGAAGCACCGAATTTATATTGGCCAATCATAATACCATTTTCTGGAAGCAAAGTTTTTTATTAGGTGCCGCCCGTTTATTTGAACGATTCAGATTCTCGGATCCGGTTACAGAAGAAGAAATGGCTCATTTTTTTAATTATCTGAAGCAGGAATTATCCCCTCTTTTAGAAGCGGTTAAAGTATATAAACCTACCGAATTAATAGGCTCTTCCGGAGCTTTCGATTCAGTGGTAGATATTATTGCTGGAGAATTTAATACACCGGAAGTGAATGAGGATGATACTGAATATGTCATTAATTTAAGCCATTATGCATTTATTAGTAATAAATTGAAAAAATCAACCATTAAAGAACGTTATCATATCAAAGGATTAATAGACATGAGAGTTGATATGATTGTCATATCCATATTACTGATCGATTTTATTTTAAAGGAATTGAATCTGGATGCAATGCGCGTGTCTACCTTTTCATTAAAAGAAGGAGTGATTAATCAAAAGCTGGGATTATCATTATCCTGATTTTCGAATTAAAAATCTTTGTGTAACTTTAAAATCGTGATCGTACAAAGTCCATATACATTAACCATTTCTGAACCATTCTCAGAAGCAGAGTTAACCAAATATACCTGGCTGGTTATATTACATGCATCCAGAACGCCTCCTCACATTGGTATTTTAATTGACGGAAATTACAATTCATTAACGATCAAAGGACATGAATTAAATATTCATATCAGCGTTTTGCTAAAAACCATCCAGCAAAAAAAAATTGAAACACTTTTTATAAAGCTTAAAAAGCATCCCGTATTTAGTGCAGAATATCAAAAAGAAATTTCTCAATATTATATACAACAATTTACTCAGGTAAAGGTAAATGAAGCATCCTGCTTAAGTCCAATAAAATTATTTTTGCAGGAGTTTTATGCTATTCCTGAAAATAAACAGGAATTATTATTTGAACTTATTGAACGCTTAAAGCAAAACAACTATATTTCATTAGTTCGGGGCATATATATCGGGGATAAGACAGATGGGCATGAATTTTCTTTACCCATGTATTCTAACACACAACTACAGGAAATTATAAAAACAGAACGATCAAATTTTTATAAAGAATAATGTTTATCAGATCTGAACATATTTACTTAAGAGCACTGGAATCAACCGATTTAGAGTTATTATATGTGTCCGAAAATGATTCATCCATTTGGAAAGTCAGTAATACACTCACTCCGTTTAGTAAAGACGTGTTGGAATTATATTTACATTCTGCACATCAGGATATTTATACTAATAAGCAATTACGTTTAATGATTTGTTTAACTACAACGCATGAATCTATTGGAACTATTGATTTATTTGAATTTGATCCCATGCATGCAAGAGTAGGGGTAGGCATTCTTATTTTTGAGCCGTATCGAAAAAAGGGCTATGCATCAGAAGCTATTGAATTGGTAAAACAATACACACATCGCACATTATTGATGCATCAATTATATTGTAATATCAGTGCTTCTAACGTCGAGAGCCTTTCGCTTTTCGAAAAGTGTGGGTTCGAAAAAATAGGAATCAAAAAACAATGGAATAAAATTTCCAGAGATCAATTTGAAGATGAATGGATGTATCAGTTGATTTTTAAATCTTAATTGATTTTTTTGGCCACAACGATCATCTCTTCCCCAATATTAAGTACCTCGAGTGTTTTATAAATAAGGTTATGTATTTTCATATATAACTTTAGTTTCCACATGGGCTTTTCGGTGAATGTATTAAAATATTGCTGCCTTTCAGACGCTTTAATGGTGGTATTTGTTTCCATTAATGTTTCTTGCTTTTTACCTTTTAAGCGTTTCAGTAATGGCAAAATTGTATACATTATAAACAATTTGATTTCAAAAGAAGACTTGATCGTTTCTACCCGATAACCATGCTTCGCCAATAATTGAGTAATTGTTTTTTTACCAAAATAATTAACATGATCAAGGCCCATCATTTTCCATTGATCTTTATGTTTTTTAGCAAAATAGGAATCAATCTGAGGAACCTGAATCACAATATATCCATCTTTAGAAGTGACTCGGGCACATTTTGCTATAACATCGTCTGCTTTATCAATATGTTCCAACACATCCCACATCGTAACGATATCAAATTTTTTATCTTCTTTCATATCAAAAAAATCAATATGATCGACAGGTAATTTCAGATCATTTTTAGAGTAGAGGTAAGGCTGTTCAGAAATTTCAATCCCGTATACATCATACCCCAACATTTGTCCGGTTAGCATAAAATGGCCCCAACCGGCTCCTAAATCAAATAAAGAACCGCTTGGTTTATACTTTTTTATCAGATTATACCGCAATTTATGACGTTCAATTTTAACCCAGTTATTTCCATTTCGAACGGCATTGGCTACATTTTCGTCTTTATAATTTTCGTAAGAAATTTGTTTACGGAAGTAAGGAGGAATAAATGTAAAAGAACATTTTTTACATTCAATAACAGAAAATTTTTCTTTTTGGTAATTGATTTTAAAATCAGAAGGATTTGTATTGTCGCAAACGCAGCAATGTACATCTTCAAAAATATCCGGCATAATAACGATTAAGGTTTAGTTTCTTGTTCAAAGGTTGATTCGGTAATTGCTGTAGCATCTCTAAAATAAGAGATTCCACCCCAACTGAATATTTTCTTTTGGTACACATAAGCTGCAGTTTCTTTAACGACTACCCGTTGAATAATGACAACACCGGTTCCTACAATTGTTTCTTCGGTTACGCCAGGAGGATATTTGGCTAATAATGCTTTTTGTTTAGCGTCGATATCTGCAGCAACAGCCGTATCCGATTTCAATAATTTCTCTATTTCAGCTAATTTGCCTTTAGCATAGGAGTCACCGGCTTTAGCAATGAGCGCTTCTTCATAAGATTTTTTAGCGTCCTGATAGCGTTTGGATTTAAACAAACCATCAGCCTTTGTAATGGCATCTTTATATTTATCTACTACCAAAGGTGGAGGAGTCGTTTTTTCCTTAGCCAGTTTATCTGCCTCTGCTTTGGCTTTGGCAGCTGCTTCGGCCGCTGCTTTATCTGCTTTTTCTTTAGCTAAACGGGCAGCTTCTTCTTCCGCTTTCTTTTTAGCAGCGGCTTCAGCATCAGCCTTTGCTTTTGCTTCTGCAGCTGCTTTTTCGGCAGCCGATTTGTTGGCATTTTCCTTGGCTAATCGGTCGGCTTCTGCTTTAGCTTTTGCAGCCGCTTCTGCCGCCTCCTTATCTGCTTTTTCTTTAGCTAAACGGGCAGCTTCTTCTTCCGCTTTCTTTTTAGCGGCCAGATCGGCGGCTTCTTTATCAGCTTTCTCTTTTGCTATGCGGGCAGCTTCGGCATCAGCCTTTGCTTTCGCTTCTGCGGCTGCTTTTTCTGCAGCCGATTTGTTGGCATTTTCCTTGGCTAATCGGTCGGCTTCTGCTTTAGCTTTTGCAGCCGCTTCTGCCGCCTCCTTATCTGCTTTTTCTTTAGCTAAACGAGCCGCTTCTTCTTCCGCTTTTTTCTTCGCAGCAGCCAGATCGGCGGCTTCTTTATCAGCTTTCTCTTTTGCTATGCGGGCAGCTTCGGCATCAGCTTTTGCTTTTGCTTCTGCGGCTGCTTTTTCGGCAGCAGATTTGTTGGCATTTTCCTTGGCTAATCGGTCGGCTTCTGCTTTAGCTTTTGCAGCCGCTTCTGCCGCCTCCTTATCTG
>JACQAK010000231.1 GCA_016194985.1 Bacteroidota bacterium | reverse complement strand
TACAGGCACCACCGGAATACCGGTTGCATTAGTTACACGTGTCCAGGTATTAGCTGCATTTAAAGTATTAGCCGCTAATTTTACCCATCCCGTTGGAGGGAAGGTGGTTCCTTCAAACCCTTCGGTAAAAGGTAACGCAGAGCCTGTTGGGGCTGCTGCTACCGTAAATGTAGAGGTTAATGCATTGTTGGCTGCATTTTGATCAGTACCTCCGTTTGGAGCTGTTACCCAAACCGAAAAGGTATGTGCCGCGGTGGTTAATCCTGTGTAAGCATTTAATGTTAACACTGTAGATGCCCCTGCAGCTAATGAGCCGGTCCAACTTAATGTTTGAGTAGCCAAAGCATCCATTTTATATAGTACTTTAGCAGAAGTTAATGTGGTTGATCCTGCATTTCCTAATGTGATTTTTGGAGTAACAGAGTTGTTGCAGGTAGATGATCCGTTAACAGGGGCTATAATATTTGACATACCAGCATCTAATGATGAAACAGGAGTGCAGCCATTTGAACTGGCCAATACATTCCATGGTGCTGTTGTAACAACAGCCAACATTCTGGCACATTGTTGTTTGGTAAACATATTCATTGCACCATCATCTGTATAATCCATATAGTTCATAAACATATCCCCGTTTGTATTGGTTACGTTAGCTCCACCAACACCATCAGGTCTTGTACATGTATTAGGCTGCCAGGGATACGTAGGTGTACCATAGTTACATCCTGCGGGGTTTTGTGTTCCTCCTTTTTGCGGAGGCGTATCAGTGCAATTATCAGAAGCTCCGCATTGTCCGTTATCTCCCCAAATATGGTTTAAGTTAAAGCAGTGCCCAAACTCATGGGTACCTGTTCTTCCCTTATTATAAGGGGCTGTTACCGTTCCCATCGTACCTGTAGCTGTATAATTTAAAACCAAACCATAGGTATTACTGATAGAATTAGTAGGAAACTCGCCATATCCTAAGATACCCCCACTAATATTGCCAATCCAAATGTTAACATATTTGGTTACGTCCCAAGGATCATCCCCACCTGTTGCACTTGACTTAATTTTATTATCTGTGGTAAAAGATGTAGTTGTCGTAGACTTATGAATAATCCCGGTTGTAGGATTGCCATTTGGATCTCTTTGAGCCAAACAAAATGTAATCCCCACACCACCTGCAACTGATTTAAATGCTGCCGGTGTATTTACCGTATCTGCATTCAAACGCTGGAAGTCGTTGTTTAATACAGCAAACTGAGAGGTCGCTTGTGCATCACTAATATTTTGCGCCGCTGTATTATATACTACGTGAATAACAACAGGTATTGTAATATTAGCTGTTGTTCTCATTGCCGCAAACTCACTACTTTTCATATACTGATCAATCATTTGATTGTAGGCAATATAATTTGCCTCGTAGTTTTTTCTGGTTTGCTTTAAATATTCGTGATATTGCATGGTCCCGCATCTTTCAACAGGTGCCTGAGCAAATGCAGCGATAGCGCTATAAAATGCTACAACTGCGGTTAGTAATATTTTTTTCATATTGATAGGAAGTTAGTTGCGATGAAGTAAGTGAAGACGTCTGATAAAACAAAAAAATAGAGGCACTTTTAATAAAAAAATTTACTAAACCTTTTAGAGGAAATTAAACATTTAAAAACATATTTTTATCGATAATAAAAATACATTAGTCGGACAATAAAAATGTTGAAATCTCAGAGGTAAATGCCAAATACTGTAGGCTTTTTGAAAAACTCCGGCGCTGAATTTTTTTTCCAAGCAGATATTGGCTTTACTTGTATGCATTCATCACTTAAAGTGATGTTGGTAGCAACCAATAATTGGGTAGTTGGCTGTAATGTTTTTAATAGATCTTCGAACACATTAGCATTGCGATACGGTGTTTCTATAAAGAATTGCGCCTGTTTAAATTTCACGCATAATAGCTCCAGTTCCTTGATACGCCTGGTTCTTTCCGTCTTTTCAATGGGCAGATATCCGTTAAATGCAAAATTTTGTCCGTTGAATCCGCTGGCCATAATAGATAATACAATAGAGCTTGGACCTACCAACGGAACCACTCTGATGCCTTTTTTATGAGCCAGTTTAATAATTTCTGCTCCTGGATCTGCTATCCCCGGACAGCCCGCATCACTCATTAATCCTATATGATGACCTTCTAAAAGTGGGGTTAAAAAGGATTGCAATTCTTCGGTCTTAACATGCTGATTGATTAAAGAAAATTGTGCCCTGCTTATTTCCGGATAAACACATTGTTTTAAAAAAGCGCGGGCCTCTTTCGCATTTTCTGCTATAAAGTAGGTCAAGGTTTTTATCAACTCCAGATTGCGTTTTGGAAGAATATCTTCCAAATTGCACTCTCCAAGCCCTACAGGCAATAAATATAAGGTTCCGTATGCTGACACACTCATCTTTTTAAATGAATTTTTTTATCTGAATCTATGGCTAAAATATCATCATCAATCAATTGATTAATCAAGTCATTTAATCGTTTACTGTTTACCGACTGAAATTTACGCATCAAATCCGGTAATTTTAAAGATTGATGATACAATTCTGTTTTTATCGTTTCTATTAAGCCCTCGTCTGCTTCCAGATACCTTTTATATTTTTCTACGCATACATCGCAATACTGACAGTCTTTAAAGTCTGTTTCATCAAAATAAGACAATAATAAACGGCTCCGGCAGATATTTCTTTCTGTAACATAATGTATAACGCTATTAATCCTGGCAAGTGCTTTTTGTTTTAAAACAGGGTAATTAACCAGACTTATATTCTCAAATTTTAAATTAAGACGATTTTGCAGAAAAATCAATTTGGGTAGTGTTGTTTGAGGAATAAAAGAAATAACGCCCTGTGTGTGTAAATTTTCTAACTGAGACAGTAATTCATGTTCTGATATTTTAGCTCTGTAAGCCACCTCTTTTTCTTTTATAGGAACATACTGTTCATACAACCCTCCATAACTCCTCAGTAATACTTTAATAACCGGCTCATATTTCGGAAACTTAATCTGGTAATTATACAAATCATCTTTTCCCATCACCATCATTACTTTAGAAGGCTCATACCCACTATCCAGAAAAGAAAAATACCCTTCCTTTTCCAAACATTTAATAGCATTATATAAAGTAACCGGTTTTAAATTATAGTTCCGGGTAACTTCGTCAATATCAAAATTCACCGATAATCCCTCTCCGCTTTCCACAGGAATCTGATAAAAATTATAAATAGCCTGATAGGCTTGTTTGATCTCTTCGATGCTTGGTGTCTTTTGTTCGTATTGTTCTTTCAGAGAAGCCACATCGGCATGATTACACAACAAGACCGCGTAAGCAGACTTCTCATCCCGGCCAGCCCTGCCCGCTTCCTGAAAATAGGCTTCCAGACTTTCCGGCAAATCGAGATGAACAACAAAACGTACATCCGGTTTATCAATTCCCATTCCAAATGCATTGGTAGCAACAATCACCTGTGATCTATTATCAATCCAGTTTTGTTGTATGACGGCTCTGTCGTTGGCATTAATACCAGCATGATAAAAGGAAGAAGAAATGTTGTTTTGGATCAACCATTTACAGATCTCTTCTGTTTTTTTACGATTACGCACATATACAATGCCTGTGCCGCCAATATTGTGAATGATTTTTAATAAGCGTTCATATTTGTTTTCTTCGAGCTGAACAACATATCTGATATTCTTTCGCTCAAATGATTGCCTGAATACGTTTGACTTTTTGAACTGCAGTTTAAGCTGAATATCTTCTACTACTTCTTTGGTAGCACTTGCGGTCACCGCAATAACACTCACATTTGGAAAATATTCTCTCAGTTCTGCTATTTTCAAATAACTCGGTCTGAAATCATAACCCCATTGAGAAATACAATGAGCCTCATCAATAGCAATTAAGCCTATGGGCAGATAAGATAGTCGTTGACGAAATGTTTCATTTTCTATTCGCTCCGGCGACACGTATAGGAACTGTACATGACCATATGCTGCATTATTTAAGGCAATATCGATCTCCTTGAGGTTCATGGATGATGTAATGGCCACAGCGCTGATCCCTCTGTTTTTGAGATTCTGAACCTGATCGTTCATTAATGCAATTAAAGGGGATACTACCAGGCAGGTACCTCCGATAGCTAATCCAGGAATCTGAAAGCATATCGATTTTCCACCTCCTGTTGGCAATAAGGCCAGGGTATCTTTATTATCGATAACAGACGTAATAATATCTTCCTGCAAGGGCCGGAAAGAATCATAACCCCAATGTTTTTTCAAATAAAAGTAAATATCCTGTTGATGAGTCAAATTTGCCCGCTAATTTTCCGAAATGCTAATTTATCACATTCTTGCACAAAAAGCTAAACAAGCTTTGTTATTTAGTGTTATGATACTATATTAGATTAACTGTACTACTCATCAAACAGACCATGGAATTTCACAATCCGATTGATAAAGATAAAGTAACTGAGAATCCGGGAACACTCCCTTATCCACATCATGTGGGAGGCATTGTTATTAAGCCGGAAGATAATGGAAAAATCAAATCCCGTGCGTTAACCGCAATGAGAGAGCAGACGTCCATTCAAATGAACCAAATTCAAAAACAGGTTGAATTGCTCGCTCAACAGGCAAACGAGTTAAGAGAACGCATCGATATTTCAGAAAAAATCTACATGGCTGATCTTTCGTTCGAGCCTCTGATTGGCCACATCTATCATTTATACATTAAAGAAGAAGCCTATAAGCTTTTACTAATTGGCCCGGATGATTGGGGAAAAATGCCTAAAACGCTTACTTATGTTGGTACTGTGAAAATGTTAGGAGATCATACCTGGCAAATACTTTCAAAATAATAATTACCTTAATGGCATTAAACAAAACCTGATCTTATCTGTTAGGTATATAATTACACACATGTACAAAATCATATTTTTTTTAGCACCAATTGTATTGTTCAGTTCCTGCATGTTGTTTCAACCATCTGCCAAGAAACTGACGCGTCGTGCATTAACAGCGCATAAACAATATGATGCGGTTATTGTTCCGGGAGTCCCGTTTATAGAACCTAAATGGGATCAAACCATGCAAATGCGTGTTTTATGGGCCATTCATTTATACAAAAACGGCAGTACAAAAAAAATTATTATGAGTGGGAGCTCTGTGTATTCGCCTTATGTGGAAGCACAAATCATGAAATTATATGCCATTGAATTTGGGGTACCTGCAGATGATATTATTGTTGAAGATAAGGCCCAACACAGTACAGAAAATGTGTGGTATGGCTATAAATTAGCCAAATCAAAGGGTTTAGAAAGAGTAGCCTTAGCTACAGATCCTTTTCAAACACGTATGACCTACCGTTTTGGCAAACGTTGGTTAAAAGATTTAAAATACCTGCCCGTTATATTTGATACCTTAAAAACGTTGCCGCATAATGTTCCTGAAATCAATTACCGACCTCACAAAATCGAAAATTTTGTTCCGATAACCGAAACTCAAAGTTTTTGGTTCAGGTTTAAAGGAACCATGGGAAAGCATATTAATTTTAATGAATAAGCCATCATAAAAAAAGCCTTCGATATCACATCGAAGGCTTTTTTAATTACAGAACCCTAATTATTTTAAGATCACTATCTTTTTAGTGGAAACGGATGTTCCTGAATACATTCTCACAAAATAATTTCCATCAGGCATATCGGTCAAGTTTAGTTTAATTTTAGGATCATTCTTGGAAGACGTTAAAACAACATTTCCCAACACATCCAATACTTCTATCTTAGACAGATCTGACATGTTTTTACTTTCAATAAACAAAACCCCGTCGTGACTAGGCACAGGATATACATTGAAATTTGAATTCAGATCGAATGAAATTTTGCCCAAACCTGTAGCCAAAGAAGCAGAACCATTAAAGGTAACGGTATCGATCCTGAATGTTCCGCCTCCTGCTTCTGCATTATAAGGATATAATCTAAAATTATAAGCTGTTGTTTGAGCTGTAAAATCAGTACCACCTAAGGTAACCATTAAGTTTTTTTGCTGAGTGTTAGTTGTGTAAGAATCAACTGTCCACAAAAATACGTTTGCTGTTTGAACCGAGATGTTTGTGTTAGTACCAACACTTGCGGGCAAATTAGCCGCAAATCCATCTCTATTGCTTCTCCAAACAAATGTTCTTGGTCCTGTACCTGAACGATTCATATTAAATGTGATACTTGTTAAAGATACTTCATAACCGCTTGCCGGAGTTAAAGAAACGTCATAATATTTTGTCAAATCCACTGTTTGAGTCATGGATGAGTAAACATCATTCCCATTTGTAGCACCGGTTGTCCAGCCAGAAAAAGCAAACACTCCGCCCGCTGATGTATTAGTTGGAGTTCCAACGGCAGTAAAAGCACCAAATGTAACTCCGGTGGCTGTTGGCGTAGGTGTTGGATCGGTTGTGCCTGTGTTTCCGGTAGTAGTACTCGTTGATACACCGGTAAATGGATACATTCCGGAAAAGGATTGAGCGCCCGCAGTTAAGCCGGCAGACAATAAAGTAATTGATAGTAAATGTTTTATCATGTTATTTTTTTATAAATTATATCCGAAACTACAAAAAAAAATCGATTTTTGCACTATGAAATCATTAATAGTTGTATTTGTTTTTTTATTTATATCAAGCGATTCGTTTTCCCAATCGGAAGAAGGTCTTGTAAAATGGCTAACTGTTAAAGAAGCTCAGGATCTCAATAAAAAGCAACCTAAACCATTTTTAATTGATATTTATACAGACTGGTGTGGCTGGTGTAAGCACATGATGAAAACCACCTATTCAAATCCAAATATAGCAGCCTATATCAATCAGTTTTTTTATCCGGTTAAATTTAATGCCGAAACAAAAGATACTATTGAATATAATGGTAAAATATATAAACCAACCTCTCCTAATCCTAAAACACCTCATGAGCTTGCTATTAAATTCCTGGGAACAAGCTTAAGTTATCCTTCTACGATATTTGTTTCCAATAACTTTGAATACAATTTATTATCACAAGGGTATTTGGAAGAAAAGAAAATTGAACCTCTACTGGTGTATACTGTAGAAAATGTTTACAAAAGTTCGTCCTATGATGATTTTGCAGCACAGTTCAATCATACATTCTATGATACGATATTTGCCAAAAAGCCCGTAAAGACATATAGTTTAAAAGAAATTGAAAAGCTCCAGAAAAAAGCTCCGAAAAAGGTATTGATCAACATTTTTGCAGGTTTTTGTAATTCCTGTAAAGTTCAAAATGCTACTACTTTTAAAGATACAACTATTGCCAATTACATTAACAAACATTTTTACCTGATGAATTTTGATGCGGAGAGCAATGATACGATCATGTTTAGAGGCGAAAAGTGTTTTAAAACCTTAGTAAATGGCTATCCGCTGCACACGCTGGCGTTAAAGGCAACTAATAACCGTTTACAATTTCCGACAATTGCTGTTTTAGACGATAAACAAAACACACTGGATGCGCTTAATTCTTTTTTAACGCCTGCAACTTTACTGCCTATTTTAAAATATTATGCAGAGGATAAATATAAAACCAGTAGTTGGGCCGATTATATAAAAGCTTACAATGAACAAAAAAAATAGCGATAATTTCTTATCGCCTAGTTTTAAAATTCAAATTTATACCCTATTCCTTTGATGGTTTTAATATAATCGTCTCCCAGTTTTTCTCGCAGTTTACGAATATGAACATCGATTGTTCTATCGCCAACCACTACTTCATCGCCCCACACCTGCTCCAAAATAAATTCCCGTGTAAACACTTTTCCGGGTTTACTGGCAAGCAATGATAAAAGTTTAAATTCTTTTTTAGGGAACGCTATTTCCTGATCATCCTTATACACACAATATTTTTCTTTATCAATCTTAATGCCTCCCAGGTCAATTTGTGTGGATTTTTGCTGTTCGGGAGCGTATCTTCTCAATAACGCTTTAATTCTACTGATAAATACTCTTGGTTTAATTGGCTTTGTAATATAATCGTCTGCGCCTACTTCAAAACCTGCAATTTGTGAATAATCTTCGTTTCGTGCACTTAAAAAAGCAATCATTACATCTTTCAAATTAGCAATGTCTCTGATCTCCCGACAGGTATCTATACCATCCATTTCAGGCATCATTACATCCAGTACAATCAAATGAGGAATCTCTTTCTTCGCAATATTAATGGCGTCTCTTCCATTAAGGGCCGTATAAACCTGAAATCCTTCTTTTTTAAGGTTATAACTTAAAAAATCTAAAATGTCTTGTTCATCGTCAACAAGTAAAATTTTATATAAACTGTTATTTTCTGTACTCATATCGTTCTATTGGGAACAAAGTTAACTCTAAACATTGAGGTTAAAGTTAAATAAATATTAAGAAATAACATTATTTTAAGAATTAGCTTAATATTAGGGTAATATTACAGAAGAATTAAGCAAAAAGGCAGTTTTTTGTGTTGCGCCGATCATATTCGTGTAATCCAACTCCGTTTTAAAAATCAGTGAATTATATTTAATAATAAGTTTACAATGACTTTACTAGTTTCGTTAAAATAAACATTATGGCTACAACAATTAAACAACTTATAGACAAGGACAAAAAAGCATTTGATAATGGCTATTTAATTGAATCAATCAATTTATCTTATGTGCTTTTAAATAAGGCATTAAAACAAATTGTAAAGGATGACCTGAAACAGGAGGTAATTGATAATAAAATTAAAACCTCTAATCTGATTACTCATATTAAAAAAGAATTTTCAGTAAATCCGGCTTTAAAAACAAAGCTATCCAAAAAAGTGGTAAAAGATATTGAGCTATTTGTAAGTCTTTATAAAACGATTTCCAAAGAATTAAAATATCAATATCCTGAGAAGAAGATCACTGAAACTGCTCAATTAGGAATTAATTGCATAGTTATTTTAAATACCAGCTTATTAAAAATAAAAAACAATAAGGTAGATTAATTTCAATGTTACCTTTTCTTTGTATTCGACCAAAAAAGTAAAACCCGCTTTCAGTTCGTTCATTTGAATGATGGCGACACTTCGTTTACAGAGTATACCGTTCAATAAGCATATCTTTTTACCGCATTCATAATATTAAGCTAATGTAGGTTTATCATCCAATTAATTTAGGAACACGATGTTTGTACCCGAAACGAACATGTTCTTATGCTACAACCCATTATTACCGAACACGAAAGCAGTTTAATTTATGCACAAACCATACAAAATGGATTGCTTCCAAAGGCTCGCCATTTTGACAAATCCATCAAAGACTATTTTGTGTATTATAAACCACAGGATAAAATTGGCGGTGATTTTTACTGGTTGACATCGAAGGAAGACACCTTATACTTTGCTCTGGCGGATTGTACAGGACATGGTATATCCGGAGCCATGCTGTCTGTTTTGGGAATTAGCCTGTTGAATTACGTTATTCAAAAAAACTTTGACCAGGTTGGGGATTATTTAACCGAACTGGACAAAAAATGGATAGAAACGTTTAATAATGAATTAAATGACTCTCAGTACAACAACGATTGGCTGGAAATAACCATTATATCTTTCAATACCAAAACCAGAGAGTTTCAGTATGCCTGTGGTGGCGGTGAATTTGCCATATACCAAAACAATACCATGACTACCTATAAAGGCAATAATTATCCGATAGGCGGATGGCAGATAGAAAAAAACAGAACCTTCGATACATATCATATCACTTTAGAAGAGAATGCAAAACTTTATTTCTTTTCGGATGGCTTTAAACATCAGTTCGATTCGGACAATCTCAAAAAATTCAGCCGGAAAAAGTTATTGCACATACTTAGCTGCTATCAGGCGGCTTCCATGAAAGAACAACACGAATTACTGGAATTTGTGTTTAACACCTGGAAAGAACAAACGCCACAAACAGATGATGTTTCGTTAATAGGTATTGAATTTTAGCATATTTCAATGTTAATTAATTATTAACTAATTAAAGCGATTCATTGCTTGATTTAATATTAAGGTAATATATGCTTTATATTAACCTTAACTAGGTATCGTTTTTTTGCGGCGTAAATTTTAACGGATTATGTTCAAAAAAATCATACTTACCTCTACACTTTTTATTTTCACTGTACTATTACACGCGCAAACCGGCAAAATAGCCGGTAAAATAGTAGATGCCAAAACAGGAGAAACGCTACCGGGCGCCACTGTTTTAATAGAAGGCACTACAAAAGGAGCGTCGAGTGATTTTGACGGTAATTTCTCTTTAGCCGGATTGGAGCCCGGAAAGTATACCATTATTGCCAGTTACATTACTTATGATAGTAAAAAGTTTGTAGATGTGGTAGTAAAAGCAAATGAAGTTACTGATTTCAGTATCACTCTGGACCAATCCAGTTCACAAACTCTAAACGAGGTGGTTGTTCAGGCAGAGATGAATAAAGAGAACACTAATACTTTATTAGTGATGCAAAAAAACAATGCCAGTGTAAGTGATGGTATATCCTCAGAAAGTATCAAGAAAACACCCGACAGAAGCACCAGTGATGTGATTAAACGTATCAGCGGAGCTACCATTCAGGATAATAAATTTGCCATTATCCGTGGAATGAGTGATCGCTACAATGCCGGCTTTATAAATGGCGCACCACTCCCTAGTTCTGAAAGCGACAAAAAAGCATTTTCTTTTGATATGTTCCCTGCAAACATTTTAGATAACATTGTTATTTTAAAAACTGCAACACCTGATCAAACAGGTGAATTTGCAGGCGGGATCATACAAATCAATACCAAAAGTATTCCTGAAAAAAACAGCTTAAGCTTTGCTATTGGAGCAGGTTATAATCCTCAAACAACGTTTAAGGATTTTAAAACCTATCAAGGAGGAAAGATGGATTGGATTGGTATGGATGATGGCACAAGAGCCCTCCCTAAAGGCCTTCCCAACCCGGCATTTACAACAGACAAAAATCAGCAAATTGAAAATGCAAAATTGTTCAATTATGACTGGAGCCTTAAAAACCGAACTGCGATGCCTAATATCAATATTCAGGGAACAATGGCTAATATTGGAAAACTATTCAAAAGAGAACTTGGAAGCGTTTTTGCCATAACCTATAATAGCAATATTAATACAACGTTCACTGATAGAAAAACATATAGCGACGAAGGGTCTAATACAGATTTAGTTAAATTATCCAATGTAAGAGACACTACTAATTCTCAGGTGATATTAGCCAGCGCATTATGGAATCTTTCTTACAAAATACATCCCAACCATCAGATCGGTTTTAAGAATTTGTATAGCATAAACAGTGAAGACAAGGTTGTTTCACGAACAGGTATAACTGATTACACAAATAACGTCAAAGAAAAATCAAGTGTAAGATGGTTCACTCAAAACAATATTTATTCAGGACAATTAAACGGTGACCATTATATTGAAAAGGCCAAGCTGAAAATAAAATGGATCGGAGGCTACAGTGATATTCAAAGAGAAATCCCTAATTTAAGAAGGATGAGAAGATACAAGGCCGCTGACAGTGATGACGATGTAGCTGATCCTTATAAAGCGGCTATCGGAAGTCAGGGAACATCTCCAACAAGTGCAGGATCAATGTTGTTTCTAAAAACACTGGAATCCATGAAAAGTATGCGTTATGATATCAGCAGAGCATTTACCATTGGAAAAACCAAGCACGAACTTCAGATAGGCGGAAGCCATATATTCAGACAACGAACTTTCAGTGCCCGCCTTTTGGGTTATAATTCATATACTTTCGGATCTAAAATTGTTCCTAACCAGGATGTATTATTGTTAAGCGATGCCGACATTTTTAACAGCGAAAATATCGGGGTTCTGAATATCCCGGGAACAACAAGAGCAAAAGGAGGTTTTGTTGTGGTAGAATCAACAACACCGTCTGATTCATATTATGCGTCTTCTATGACTAATGCCGGATATATTATGGGAGATTCCAGATTTTTTGACAGTAAACTGCGCTTAATTTATGGCGCACGTGTTGAATCATACAGACAAATTTTATCAGGAGTATTGTATGGTGAGCAAACTACAAAAGATACCACTGTTATAGATGTTTTGCCATCAGCAAACTTAGTTTATAGCTTAACCGATAAAATCAATATCCGCTTGGCTTATTTCAAAACAGTAGCACGTCCTGAATTCAGAGAATTGTCTCCGTTCCAATTTCAGGATTTTACAACAAGTTTTGTAACATCCGGTAACCCGGATCTGAAAAGATCGAAGATAGACAACTATGATATACGATTTGAATGGTTCCCGGGAGCGGGTCAGATCGTTTCTGTATCTGGTTTTTATAAAAAAATTGAAAACGCTATTGAACAGGTTATGGATAAAGGATTTGCCGGTGGTTACGCCACCAACTACGCAAATTCAAAATCAGCTCAAAATATTGGAGCTGAGTTAGAATACCGCTTTAAATTAAGCACAATATTCAATGCCGATTCTTCTAAATTTTTATCCAATACCACGTTGTTCTCAAATTTTGCATATATCCAATCCAAAGTAGATAATACAAATACAAATGGTGGCGAGATCAGACCGTTACAAGGTCAATCACCTTATATCATCAATGCCGGATTACAATACCTGGATAATGAGAAAAACTGGGGAGTAAGTATTTCTTATAATCTTATCGGAAGACGAATTGTTATCGTAGGATCTCCGGATGTAACTCCAAGTATTTGGGAAAATCCAAGACATGTATTAGATTTTCAGGTTTCAAAAACGTTCATGAAAAGACTGGATGTTAAATTGAACCTAAGAGATGCCTTAGCTCAGAGACAAATATGGTATCAGGATGTGGACAAGAACGGAAAAATAACAAAAGGTTCTATGAGCGAAAACAATAATCTCACTCACTCACACCAATATGATAATATTTTTATGAGTACCAAATTAGCGCCAACTATTTCAATCTCTCTTTCTTATAAGATATATTAATTCGATATGTATCATTAACATTAAGGCTGTGTAAATCACAGCCTTTTTTAATAACATTAAGTTAATGTAAGTGTAAGCTAATGGTAAAGTTTGTTTAATGAAAACTGAAGATTGATGAAATAGTTTTGCATCGTAAAATACAAAACAATTAATCTAAACAAAATGAAAAAAATTTACTTATCCGCAGCAGCATTATTAGCTTGCTCGTTTTTAAATGCTCAATCAGCATTTACCTGGGATGTAACTTCATACAAAGGAGCCTTCCCTGTTACAGACAATACTCCAGCTACTGACTGGACATCCGGTTGGACAAACTGGGATCCTGAAAATACAGTATACGGTGCTCCTACAACTACAGTTACTGGAAACATTTCTACCAACACTACATGGAGTGGTATTGTTTATTTAGATGGGTTTGTTCACGTTATCAATAACGCTGAATTAACGATTCAACCCGGTACTATTATCAGAGGAAAACAAACAGATGCCAGTGTAACTCCTGGTGTTTTAATCATTTCAAGAGGTTCAAAAATTCACGCAGTAGGTACTCCTGCAAACCCTATCGTATTTACATCCATTAAAGACGTTGCTGATGGTCGTACTTCAGGAGATTGGGGCGGAGTGGTTCTTTGTGGTAATGCAAGAGTAAACTTACATACACTTACTACTGCGCAAGGTGCTTTTAAAGAAATGAAAGTTGAAGGCTTCGTAACTGATGAGCCAAACGGTTACAGACACTTTGGAGGTAATAATGATGCTGACAATTCAGGTGAAATGTCATATGTGCGAATTGAATTTGCAGGCGTATCTTTAAACCCTTCTATCTTAAACAACGAGATCAACGGTTTAACATTAGGCGCTGTTGGTTCAGGTACTAAATTAGATCATATACAAGTATCTTTTTCGGGAGATGATTCATTTGAATGGTTTGGTGGAACAGTAGATGCAAAATACTTAATTGCCAACAGAGGTAAAGATGATGATTTCGATACAGACAATGGATTCAGTGGTCGTGTTCAATTTGGTTTAGCAGTTAAAGATCCTTATATCGCTGATGATTCTGATCCATCATATGCATCTAATGGGTTTGAGTGCGATAACAATGGTGTAGGTTCTTTCTTTGGATTACCAATTACTAAAGCCGTTTTCTCTAACATAACAATGGTTGGTCCTTATGGTGATGGTACTGCTTACGGTGATATAGCCGGTGTAAATACACATCACAAAGCTGCGGCTCACTTACGTAGAAATATGGCTCAATCTGTATTCAATACTTTATTTGTTGGTTGGGCTCAAGGCTTACGCTACCAGGTTGCCAGCACTTTAGATAACATTACAACTACTAATGCTGACAGTTCTTGTGCTTTCCAAAACAATATCATCACTGATGTTCCGACTCCTGCTCAAACAACATTTGTAAATGACGGAACAACATTTACTCAAGCATGGTACCATACATATGCTGCCGCAAATAATATTGATACTTTAACAACAGCTGCACAAATTAATTTCGTAAACGGGTTCCCTGCATTTGGCAACGTTCCTGATTACCGTTTAGCAGCAGCTTCTACTGCTTCAACCGGTGCTTCTTTCTCTAATCCTGCATTTGTTGGTGGATTTACAGGAGTAAATGAAGTATCCAAATTAGTTGCCAATTCATTTGTTGTTTATCCTAATCCTGCTACACAAAACACTACCGTTTCTTTCAACATCGTTGAAAAAAATCAGGTGAATGTTTCTATTTTTGATGTATTAGGAAATTTAGTAGCAACTGTTTCTCAAGGAAACGATTTTGAAAAAGGTAACCACTCAATTGCCATCAATACTTCTAATTTATCAAGTGGAATCTATTATATCGCTTTAGATATCAATGGATCTAAAGAAACAAAAAAATTAGTTATCAATAAGTAATTCTCATTTAAGTAAAGGCACGAACATAGTTCGTGCCTTTTTTTATACATGTCACATCCCTTTCATATAATCATTTGTTCTAATAACGAGTCGTCGATGAAAAAAACGATCGAGTATTTAGAAGAAAAAAAATACCGGGTCACATTTTCAAAATCTGACGATGATTTGCATCTATCTCTCAGCAAAAATGATGTTAATTTAGTCATCATTGAGCTTGATTATAAATACAAAGACGGCATCACTATTACATCTGATATTCGGAATTTAAAAGGTATTGAGCAACCTTACATCATTCTTTTCTCTAACAAACAGGATGATTATATTCAGATAACAGCCTTTAACTCGGGCGCTGATGATTTTATCATCTCTCCCATCAAACCTATCCTCCTCGAGGCACGTATCTCCACGTTAAAAAAACGTTTATTAAACCGAACTGTTAAGCTCTCTGAAGAACATTTGTATACCAATTTTTTTGTAGACAAAGAACAGTATTTAATTATTACCCCTAAAGGAAAAATCAGTTTACCCCGTAAAGAATTTGAAATGGTAAACTTAATGTACCAAAACATCCACAAAACATTTACACGTCAGGATTTTGCAAAATTAATATGGAACTCTCCTGAAGTAGCCAATAGCAGAACTATTGACATTCATATTAGAAACATCCGTCGTTCATTAGGAAACGACATCATTAAAACCAGCAAAGGCATTGGTTACTCTATTAATAAGGATCTGTTATAGTTATTCCACTATACATTAACTGACCACTTCTCATCATAAATTCGGAACGAACAACATGCACCATTAAAATAACAATGCTGCTGCTTTCACTTTCTTTTGGTGATAAGGATATGTATCGAATAATAGCTCGAGTGTCTGATGAATATTATTGGCTTTTATTCGTGGATTAGTATTATTTTCGAAAAACCATTTTTCAACAATTTCCGGAAAATCATCTCCGACATCTTCTAATACGTTAATACCCATTTTTTTGAGTGCAGCCGCATTACATTGCTGCTCATAATGATTCCGGATCGGAATACTGATAAGTTTTTTCCCCAGATATAAAGCTTCCGAAGGGGTTTCAAATCCCCCTCCGGTTATTAAACCATGGCAGCTTAATAAGCTTTTATTAAATAAGGACTGATCGATTGGATAATACGTGATGTTACTTTCTGTTCTGATAGACTCTATGCCATCCAAAAACCAGTGAAAGTGAATATGCTTTAGCTTATTAAATGCTGCCAATAAGCAGTGCTGTTGAAAAGACGGGAGATAAACAGTTACATGGTTCAAATCGCTTACTTTTGCACCGATAAATTCTTCTTTGATCACCGGTGGAAGAATAAACGAATCATACGATTGAAAATGAAACCCAATGTGGTTAGTTGCATGAGCATAATGTTTCAATATTTTTTCTCCAACCAGGCTTCTTTTATCAGGCCGTGGCGTTGCATCCGACTGGAAACTTGCCTGATGTCCCAATTGAACCGATGGTAATTTTTTGAGTTTACAGGCCAAGGAGGTAATAAAATCAAAATCATTTATGATCACATCGTATTTTTCCAATGGCAGTGAAGATGCATCTTTATACATCATCCATGGTTTTATGTTCTTAATGATACCGGAGTAATTTAATCCGCCGCACTTACTATAATGCAAACTACAACCTTTACTTCTATACTTTATAGGCAAAGGAAATTTGAGATTGGCATTATTACCGCTTACAAAAAAATCGACATCTCCAAAATTTTTTAAATACGGATAAATTTGTTGTGCCCTGCTAATATGACCGTTTCCGGTGGCCTGAACTGCATAAAATATTTTCATAGTGAAATCATTAAGAAGCTAAAATTTTTGACACAATATCCTGTTCTTCATTGTTCTCTTTAGGGTAGATCAAATCGAAATAATTTTTATCGTAATTAAAAATATCCCATTGTCCTTTATTATATTCCAATGCAGTAAGATTTTCAACCCAATCACCACTATTCAGGTAAATTACTTCTCCTTTCTCTGTCTTCACTGATTTTATTTGTGGCATGTGAATATGCCCGCAAACTACATAATCATATTTTTTCTCAATGGCTAATTCGGCGGCTGTGGTTTCAAAATCATTAACAAAGGCCACGGCTTTTTTCACACTGTCTTTTACTTTTTTTGAAAAACTCATTTTTTCCCGGCCAAATACATTTAGTATCCAATTAATGAAACGGTTAATCAGTATCAACAGATCATAGCCTTTTCCTCCCAACTTTGCCAGAAATTTTGCATAACCTTTCGTACTTGCATCAAATACATCCCCGTGAAATATCCAGGCTTTTTTACCATCTAAATTCAATAAGAGTTTATCTACTATTTCAAAATTTCCCAGTTGAAGGTCGGTGTACTTCCTGAGCATTTCGTCATGGTTTCCTGTAATGTAATACACGTGTGTTCCATGGCTTGCCATTTTCATAATATGGCGCAACACATCCATGTGTGCCGAAGGAAAATAATTCTTACTGAAATTCCACATATCAATAATGTCTCCATTGAGCACCAATGTTTGTGGATTAACTGTTTTAAGGTAGTGTAGTAATTCTCTGGCGTGGCAACCAAATGTGCCTAAATGCACGTCGCTAATGACTAAAAGCTGCAATTCTCTTTTGCTATACATTATTAGTTTTTACAAATGTATGGCCACACTATTAATTTAATGTGTTTGCTACATTAAAAAACCATCAAGAAATAGTATCCGGAAATATACTAATGCTGTAAAGGACGTTTTTTAATCATACCGCCTTTTGTGTCTTTAATAGCATTCATTACCACAAAAGCATTCGCATCTATTTTCTGTATTTCTGTATTCAATTTATTTAATTCCAAGCGGGTAACAACCGTATAAACAATATCAATGTCTTTACCTTCGCCTTGTTTACCGAATCCCCTTTTACCGCAATATACAGTAACACCGCGCCCCATTGTGTCAATAATCATTTGACGTATTTCTTCGCTATGAGATGAGATCACCGTCACACCTGTATACTCCTCAATTCCCTGAATAACAAAATCAAGGGTTTTGGAAGCTGCCAAATACGTGATCATAGAATACAATGCAGCTTCCACAGAAAGGAAATAAGCAGCCGTGGAAAAAATGATGATATTGATACCAATGATTACATCTCCCAGAGTTGTTCCAAATTTTCTACTTAAAAAAATAGCTAAAACTTCTGTGCCGTCTAATACGGCTCCTCCTCTTACAGAAAGTCCAATACCTGAACCCAGAAAGAAACCACCGAAAATAGCTACCAGAAGTTTATCGTGAGTTACTTCCGGAAAATGAATACAGGCAATACAAACAGCAAGCCCTGTGATTCCTACAGCCGTTTTAACAGCAAATTGTTTACCAATGACCTTATATCCAAGAAGTACAAAAGGAATGTTAATTACAATGATCAATACATAAATCGGAATTGTTGTTAACTCAGCAATCAACAACGAAATTCCTGTAGCCCCACCATCAATAAATTTACTTGGCAATAAAAAACTTTCCAAACCAAAAGCTGCCGAAAATATTCCCAACAGAATTAAAACCGCATCTTTTGCCAGGCGAAAACTAATGATTTTAAGTTCTCTCAGTCCTTTTGCCATTTTAAAATTCGAATAGACCTTAGTCTTATCTTTATTCTTATTCTTGTGGTTCAAGACCGTTTGAATAACTACCTGTGTCAAAAATGGATTCATAGTGCGTAATTATTTATTATTTGTAAGATAATACATAAAACTTATTTATCAAAATGCTTATCAAATAAAAATCGCCATAAGAGTTTTCTTATGGCGATTCAAGAATAGTTTATATGTACATTTATTTGGCAGCCGCAGCAGCGCTTTTGGCTTTTGCGTCTTCTAATATTTTTTGGCTTTTAGCTTCTGCTTCATCCAATATTTTCTGCGCTTGTTTATCTGCTTCTTTCTTAGCTATTTCAGCCGCTTTTTTTGCAGCGATTTTACCAAGAGGGTTTTTCACATCTTCTACTTGTTTATCGGCTGCAGCATAGGCTTCTGCTTTCAATTTATCGGATGCGGCTTGTGCATCGGCTTTCAACTTATCAACCTGTGCTTGTGCATCCGTCAATATTTTTTGAGCTTCTTCATTTGCTTTATCCTTTGCTGTATTTACCAATTGATCCTTCACCGTACTTCCTGCTTCACCTGCTTTAGTTCCGGTTTTAATGGTAGGTTTGGTTACTGTACCTCCAAAACCAACATTCACTTTTACTGATTTAGGCATACTTACTGTTGTTCCGATTGCCGAACTGGCTTGCCCCAATAATCCTGCTACCATAGTATTGGCCTGTGCACCAAACATCTCTGTAGGCACATCCATTTTCCAATTATAATCAATGGTTTGATCAAATCCGGTAGAGCCTGTAATTTCTGCATTAATTTTATCAATTTTTACTTTTACAGGATTACGCAAATTCACACGGCCATCTTTAAATTCATATTCTGCCATTACATTTTGTATGTTCAGATTTTTCAGTTGCTCAATTTTTAATGCCTCACCTAATTTTACAAAAGCAGGAAAACCGCCAACAGACACACTATTCGTTTTAAATACGCCATTACCATGTAATGAAGTTAAGATTGGAGACATCGTTTGATCTAAATCTGCTTTAAAGTTTTCTAAAGTAGCCGTAAACATCCCTTTTGCGTATTGACCTATTGGTGCCAGTTTTTGCACTGTATTAAATGCAGCAAATGTTTTTTGAATATCAAAGTTATCTACTTTAAAATCCAGATCAACTGTTGGGTTTTTAGGGTTAGTGGTTTCATAGTAACCATTCATCAAAACATTTCCTCCTAATAAGCCCAGTTTCAAATTGGTCATATCCACTTTCTTTTGACGAACCACAATATTTCCCAACATGTTGTCAATTGTGAGATTATCATACAATACTTTGGTGAAATTGGCATTCAAATTAAAATCAATATTACCGGGTACTTCTACAACACTCATGGCTGATGTATCGGCTGCGGCAGGAGTGGCTGGTGCCGTACTTGTAGAGCTCGAACTCATTAATTCATTTAAGTCCATCAAATTGGATTGTACATTAAAAGTTCCTTTAATTAAAGAGTCTTTAAAAATGTATTGCATAAAGTTTTCGATCTTACCATTTGCTTTAATATCAGACTTACCCATTAAGGCATCAAATCCAGCCAATTCCACATATTGATTCGTGAAATTCAATTTCATCATATTTAACATCACATCATAAGGCAATGTGGATGTTTTATATTTCATTTGGTCAATTTCAAGATTACCGGCCATTTTAAACTTATCATATTCCTTTTTATCAATACTGCTCATACGGCCAGCGGCAGAAATATCTGCTTTTACAGTTCCACTCATTTCATCACCTTTCTCCAACGGAATAAATTCTTTAACAGAAGCCATATTGATAACTCCTTTTACTTCGGCAGCCAGATCAGGATCAGAAATAGGCGTTTTCACATGCGCCCACATATTGATAGGGTTGCCGGCCATTTCCAAATGAAATTTATTCACATCGATCACTGTTGCATCCAGATAATTTTTTTCGTTGGCAATATGCACATCAATATTGATATTATTTACTGATTTAGGCAAAGACGGATATTTAAACATAGCATCAGCAATTGCCAATTTCACATCAAAACTAGGATAAGTATTTTTAGTACTGTCTTTCTCGCTATGCATAGTTCCTTTTGCAAAGCCATCCAGTTTTAAATTTCCCTTGGTTTGAACATTGGCAAAATCTTTACTGTACACACTTGGGATCAGTGATAATATAGATTTGAATTCTGTTTGTTTAGCAGCAAACTTTAAATCCATACCAATATCTTCTTTTGGCATACTTACAAATCCATCAAAAGATAAGCCCAGATCGTTTAAGCTCAATTCATTTTCTTTAAATGTGAATTTCATGTTTGGCATGTCCATATCCATATCTGCCTTAAAGCGGGTTTTTACTTTTGTTAAGTAGCCAACACCTCCCATATCGAAAGAGGTTTCTGCTATTTCCAATAAATTACTCAACAGGAAATTATCCTGTGTAAAATCTCCGCTCAACGTATAATTCATGTCTTTCAATACAGCCGACATATTTCCCTGCATATCATTGTAGGTAATATTAGCATGCTTTACTTCCAATGACTTTAATTTTAAAGAAAATTTGGTTGCACTTGTATCTGCGGGTGCCACAGTCGTTGTATCTGTACTCGCTTTGGCAATATCCCAATTGGCTTTACCATCGTGCATAACAATACCATTGATTTTAGGCTCATCTATTACCAACGAATTGATCTGATATTTATCTCCACTGATAACACTTTTGATATTTAAATCGAAAGATAATTCTTTAATATAAGCCAGAGTATCACCTTTAAATGGTTCAATATTAATAACACTTACATTCTGGATTTTAAATCTGAAATCAGGAAATGAGCTGAATAATGTCAGGTCAAAATCACCAAAATCAACTTTTGCATTTAAACTGCTATTTGCTTCCTCTTTTACCAATTGCACTAACTTATCTTTAAATAAAAAAGGTGCGGCTATAATTAACACTAATAATACCAGGAAGGTAATTCCCGACCATTTTAATATTCTTTTAAAAAGGCTTTTCTTTTTTTTAGGTTCTGCTGTGCTCATAGGTTTTGATATGGAATTTATACCGACGAAGATAATAAGAAAGTGTTAAAACGATAAGGTTATCCTAGCCTTTTATCCTAAAATACTGTTAAAATTATGTCAATTTGCATTGTTGTGGAATAACATAGGTTTGTTTTATAACAAGGGTATTTCCGTCGACCGGCGGATTCAATCTTTTACCGAATTTCTGGAGCCTCAGCTACCGCAAAAGGATTTTCACTTGTAGCCCTAATGCAACAAGTAACTATTTTTAAGAATAGCTAAACTTTAGTTCAAATCGGGTACCTTCTTCATTAGAAAAATTAAAAGAGCCATCCAATTGCTCACTAAGAGCTTCAATGACAGTTACTCCCAGCGATTGTTTTTTATTGTAATCCAGGGGTAAACCAACACCATTATCTTTCACCAGCATCGAATAATTATTTCCTTCATTAATGAAAGAAATATTGATCTTTCCATCTGCCTTTTCTTTAAAAGCATGTTTGTAAGAATTGGTAAGCAATTCGTTTAATATCAATCCGCAAGGGATAGCTGCATTGACATTTAAAGATACATTATTAATGGAAGTATCTATTTTAACAGAATTGGATACGGCAGAATAGGAGGCGTTAATTTCTTCAATCAATTCCTGAGCATATTCTCCGAAATTAACATCGGTTAAATTTTCACTATTATATAAACGGTTATGAATTAACGCCATAGAACGCACTCTGTTACGGCTTTCGAGTAATACATTCTTTGCATCTTCATGAAGGTTATCATTTAGTTTTAGACTAAATAAACCTGATATGATAGCAAGGTTGTTTTTCACCCGGTGGTGTAGTTCAGAGATCAAAATATTTTTCTCGGCTAAGGCGTCTTTAATTGCCGATTCCGAGAGCCTTCGTTCTTCAATCCGTTTTATAAGTAAATAATTTTCCTTTAAATTGTTTTGTGCCATGAGGTACACAAAAAACCCTACAGCTGAAGCACTGAACACCAAATTGAACATAAACATCTGATAACGTTTCTCATCATCAATAAAGTCACTTTTAAATAAATCGTAATGCGTTATGATATTGATTGATAGAAAAACGATAATTAAAAGAAAATGAAATATCATGGCTTTTTTATCTTCGCGCATATCGAACACGAATGCTATGGCCAGGATAAGGGGAAAATGATATAAATAAGTTCCCGATAAAAGACCCGAATAGGAATCGAAATAAAAAACAGCCACGCTGATCGTTGTAAAAAGAAATGATATGGCAAATCGGTGGAAATGTAATTTATTCAAATAAAATCCTACCAAACAAACTCCAACCAAACCTTCAATCAGCAAAGCCGAAAAAACATCTCCCAAGACATAATTATTAATCCCGCTTAAAAAAAATACAATAATGGCAATAACACTAAACTGATTGGTAAGTGTGATCCGCTTCACGAGTATGTCATCATACTCGTCTTTAACTCCAATTAACGAAACAGACTTCCAGATGCGGGCTAACATAAATTACTTACTCAGAATTTTAAACTCTGTTCGTCTGTTCTCCTGACGTCCTGCTTCCGTATCATTTGTTGCTACCGGAACTGTTTCACCATAACCTTTAGCTACCAACCTGTCTGTTGAAATACCTTTTCCAATCAGGTAGGTAACTACAGACTGAGAGCGGGCCTGAGATAATTTTTGATTATAATCATCACTTCCTTTACTGTCGGTATGACTACCTAACTCTATTTTCAAAGTAGGATTTTCCGTCAGTAATTTGATTAAACGATCCAACTCATTTGCAGACTCGGAACGAATGGTTGCTTTATCAAAATCAAAGAAAATGTTTTTCAAAACAATAGACTGCCCCACTTCTATAGGTTTCAAGGCAATATTTTTTTCTACTTCCTGAAACTCTTCAGAGGCTTTTAAGTCAAAATTCTCGGAGTGAAATAAATAGCCGTCTTTCTTAACAGCAATACCATAGTTTTTGCCGGACGGCAACGACACCAGGTATTTTCCGGTTGTGCTATTTGATTTAAAGCTGGCTATGATCTCATTTAATGAATTATCAATTAATTCAACTACAGCTTCTAATAACTGATAGGTTTTGGCATCGGAAATAACACCTTTCAAAATAGTCATCTTTGGTCCTGAGCTTACAATTTTCTCTGCCTTAAATTCGCTTACAGGAGCGGCAACACTTGCCAGCAAATTATCCTCATTCATTACCACCGGAGGTTTTTCAGGGCCCAGGAACGTAATTCTGTAAATATCCTTATCGCCATAACCACCTTGTTTGGAAGAAGCAAAATAACCATGATTTCCACTTCCGCTGATCACAAAGAATACATCATCGTCAGGCCCGTTAATAGGATAGCCTAAGTTAACAGGCTCGCCCCATTTCCCGTTTTCAAAGGTGGATTTGAAAATGTCATACCCACCCATGGTACCATGTCCTTTGGAACTAAAATAAATGGTTTTTCCATCGGGGTGTATAAATACGCCTTCTTCTCCATACTTTGTGTTTAACATCGGGCCGGCATTAACAGCTGGTCCCCACTCTCCTTTTGGATCTTTTTCAGAATAGTAAATATCTCCGGCGCCTAAGCCACCTTCTCTATCGCTGATAAAATAAAGACGCTTCGCATCATAAGATAAACTTACCGACGATTCGTGCCATTTGGAATTGATGTTTTTGTTTAAGTGTTCCGGTTTGGTCCAGGAGTTACCTACCAGATTACTCATGTAAATATCTCCACCGTCTTTTTCTTTATACTTAAAAATAAACATGGTTGTTCCGTCACCCGACAATCCTGCGGTAGCATCATGTTCAGGGCTATTTACCAAAGGTCCGAAATTTTGTGCAGGTGTCCATTTTCCATTTACCTTAAACGATTGATACAGATCTTCAAATGGCCAGCTATCTCCTTCATCTAATTTCCCTCCCGTTGAATTTTCTCTGCGGGCCGTCAATACCATCATTGATTCGTCGGCAGAAATAAAAGCACTATATTCAGGATAAGATGTATTGATATTTGTTCCTAAATTATCTACAAAAACACGTTGTGGGTTAGCTGTTTCTGTTTTTCCTACTTTACATTCTGCTATTTTTTTGTTAACGTCTTCAATGGCTATTGCATTTTCTTTAGGGTCAGCATTTAATAGAGTTAACTGCATCTGATAATATTTAATGGCTTCATCCCACTTTAACTGGAACTGAAAGGCCCAACCTAAAAAATAAGAAGCATCTGCAGGAATTTTTCCATTCAGACTAATCGCTTTTTCCAAATATTTTGAAGCGGCATCTGATTGTGGATTCAGGTTAAAGCTAATAACCCCCAGCATATAATTCAACTCTGCATTATTAGGATTAAATTCCTGTGCTTTTATTAGAAATGGCTGTGCTTGTTTAAAATAAATATCTCCGGCACGTTGATAATCTTTACGGCTTACGGGATAATATTTGTTTTTGGTAACAAATCCTTCCAATACGAAATCATATTCCTTTTTCCCCAGGTCAAAGGCATCTTTACCATCATCCAGATTTTTTTTAGCTTCCTTGAGCTGATCTTTTTTATCCGGAAAATTAGATTTTTCGAATTCAACGCTTTGAGCAACAGCAAAAGAAGTTGCAAAAAGAAAAAAGGTTAGTATTTTATATAATGTATTCATAGGTTTAAATTAAGATTGTGAAGTAATTGTTTTAACTTTAGATTAGTCACAGAAGCCTGCGGTATAACGTTTTCCTTCTGCTACACCATATTCTGCTGCTTTCTTCCAATCGGCACAAGCACCTTCTTCATCCTTCAACATTTGTTTGGCTATTCCCCTGTTCAAATAAGCGGCACCCAATTTTGCATCTACCTGTATAGCTTTATTAGCCCACTCGGTAGCGGATTTGTAATCTTTCTTTTTGATATAAGCAGAAGCCATATTATTAATGGCCAGTGTATAATTTGGTTTTTGTTTCAACGCTGCATCAAAATCAGCAATAGCACCTGCAAAATCATTCATGTTCAATTTAGCCGTTCCCCGGTTATTTAAAGCGATATAATAATCAGGCTTCAGGCTAATAGCTTTGTTATAGGCTTCAATAGCTCCGGCATTATCTCCTTTATTACGTTTGCAGGACCCCAGGTTATTATAGGCAAAAAATAATTTAGAATCTATCGCCAAAGCCTTTTCGTAATCTATGATTGCTCCTGCATCATCTCCCAATTGTTTTTTTGCAGAGGCTCTGTCATTATAAGCGTATGCATAATCTGCTTTTGCAGCAATCGCATGATCATATTCCGTAATAGCATATTTATAATCACCGGCTTCAAAGTTTATTTGTCCGCTTAAATAATAAGCTTTACTGTATTTATCATCAATAAACGTTGTTTTGGTTAAATAAGCAATACTTGAATCTTTTTTATTGATCGCATAAAAACTTTGTCCCTTTCCAAACAGAGCGTCTGTGTTTATAGGATTGATAGCAAGAGCCTTATTATAATCTTCAATAGAAGCGTCATAGGACTTTGATTCATATCTGGCGAAACCTCTATTAGCAAAGGCTTTATCAAAATTTGGTTTAAAAGAAATGGCTTTGGTAAATTGTTCTATGGCCATATTATAATCTTTTTTGCCCATCATTTCTAATCCGGCATTATAAGCATTTTCAGCTTCCTGATCTGTAGTTAAAGCAGTTTTAACTTTTACAGTGTCTTGCGCTGATATATTTAAATACAAAAAGCCAAGACATACTAATACAATTTTTTGCATAGATATATTTGTTATGTTTTAAAGATAGAAAAATAAATGAAAAAAAGGGAATTATTTTATTAAAAATCATAGTGTAACAGAATAAAGTTGGAAAAATGTCCACTTATAGGTTATCCACAGGTTTATCCACATTACAGACAGTTTTTCTGTATTAGTTCAGACATTTCCGAATTAAACCCAACAGATAGTAATTTCCATAATTCTGAATTTTTGTCACCAAATATGTAGTTTTTGATAAAGAAGTTCCCAAGTTCTTTTTTTGTGTCATTATGGAGTATTTGGGATAGGAATTGGTTTTTATTGTTTTGTTGGATGTAGAATTGTAGGTCATCGTACATTTCGTTTGTGTCGTTATTGTACCAATCGTATAGGTATTGGATTAATAGTTTAGATATATCGGTTTCAAAGGTATTGGATTCATTGAATTTCAGTATATACTTCATTTAATTACTCTTCTTTTTCTGAATCCTCGTCTTTTTCGATTTCTTTTTCATCAACTTCAATAGGAGTAGATTTTTCATCAATTTCCTTTTTGTTTTCGGATATGAAATCTAGGTACTTCTTGATAGAAGTCTCACTTCGTGAGTATGTTTTGATTGTTTTCATGTATTATATATTAAATCTAAAAAACAAAACTTTTTCGGGTTACAAGACTAAGATATTATTGTAAGAATGGAGTTGAAAATTGGAGGGATTCCTACCCTTTCAATTTTCTCAGGATGTTATTCTACTACTTTGACCCAGAATGAGAAGAACTTGGATCGTTTCGGATAAATTCGTTTTCCATTTTTTACAATGTACTTACAGAATATCTGTTTAAATAACACACCATTGACTTCTTTCGTGTTTTTACTCATATATATACCTCCTTTCTGATTCATTTTTGAACCTATGATCACTTGAAACGAATAATAGGTTCATCGTTCCGGATCACTCTAAAAGAAGAGTTGGGGGTATCTCGAAGTCAGAGTAAATGTAAGTAAAAAACCCACTCAGATTTGAGTGGGTTTTTTGTTTTTGTAATAAATATATAGTCAATGAATAGTAGATATTTAGAGACTTTAAAGATTAGGTTAAGGAAATTACGGGATAAAAAACGGAATGATAATGAGAAAATTAAAAAACAGATTGATATTTTAGTCAGACAAATAAAAATATTAGAGAGAAATAAAAAATCCAGTCGTTGAACTGGATTTTAAACTATCAAAGATTATAATGTATTAGACAACTAAAATATGAAGACAATTCATCTTTTTTACTAAAGAGATTATCTTTAAAGACGGGATATTCTTTTACAAAATCATCATAAAACTCATTCATATCACATAGTTTAGGTCCTCTTAATTCTCCCATACTGATTTTCACACTATATGTTTTATCATTATTTTTTGTAAAGTCAAGTATGACGTCAAAATTACAAGTTTTTAAATTGATTGTATAAATCAATCTATCCAGGTCGATAGTATTAATATCTACTTTATCATTTTTGTTCGGACAACAACCTTTAATGACTTCATTTATACTTTTTAAATCTTTTTTGTTATACATTCTAATTAATTTTTTGATTAAAAATTTAATGAATGAATAAAAGTACTTATTAATTGTTTTCATAAGTACTTTTATTCAATATTCTCGGTTTAGTTGTTAATGATTATTTTTTTAATTGAGTATTGATTATCCTTTGATAATTTCACGATATATAACCCATTAGACACATTCAAATCAATTTTATTACTACTTAGTTGATTTGAATAAATTAATTCACCAGAGAGATTAAAAACTTCAATTTTTACATTCTCAATGTTCTTATCATTTTGAATATAAATCGAGTTTGAAACAGAGTAAAAAATTACTGGTAAAGTATTTAATTCATTTAATCCTACACTATTTGTTGTTATTATCGGTCTTGTTAATTTAAAATTCACATAACTACTAACTCCAAAGTTTCCTACAAATTTTAAATTGTTCATAGTTGAAGTTGTCGTAAAAACAACAGTCGTATATGTTATAGGAATCATTGTACCAGTTGGTACTGTACTTGGAGGTAAAGTGTACGAAAGTATATCACTATTATTAGTTATGTCAAGATACGTGTCTCCCGACCAATTTACATAACCAAATGAAATTGTATAAGTTCCAGAAGGGAAAGAAAAACTATTTGAGTTTGTATTGAATGTATATGGGGCTTGTAAAGGGTAAGGATAACTAAATATTGAGTCAGAATTTAAAGTTGAACGTTGTAATCCGACACCATTTAATGTTAGTGTATAATTCGTTTGACTAAACACATTGATAGTTAATAATAGACTTAAAAGGAGTAATGTTTTTTTCATAAGTATTGATTTTATTGGTTAATACATCAAAACTAAGGATAATTTCATTGGTTGTCAATACAGACAACCAAAAATTCGTATAAATCATTGATTTTAGATGTGAAATCAATGGATAAACAGGGTAAAATAGTCAAAAGGGAACACAAGGAGTGGGATAAGGAAGAACTTAACTATTTAAAGTCTATTGGGGACAATATAATCCGGATTAAAAAAGAGAAAAAACTAACATCAAAATACATTTACGAATCATTAGAGATAGATAAATCCAATTATCGTAGAATTGAATCAGGAAAAACAAACGTTTCCTTATTACTTCTAAGACGAATATCCAAAGTCTTAAATGTTTCTTTAGAGGAATTAATTAAATAACTTCAACATTACGGACGTTAATTTTGAGTAACGAATAAAAGTATCGTTCACATTCCTTTTATAGTTAGTTTTAATAAACTAAAAAACTTAACGGAAATGGAAAAGAAAATCACATTTAATACACTTAACAAATATGAAATTGTTAAAGGAAATTTAGACCAAACACATTTAGGGAAAAGTGTGTTATTGAAAAAAATTATAGTTAAGGGAGATGACCCTAGTAAATTTACAATTACTATAAAAAATAATAGAGTAAAAGGTATAATTGAAACAAATCCCCACAGTTTATTAACTTATCGAGAATATTTTATACCAAATACATTAGAAAATACATTAACGTTAGATATATCTAAAAATAGTAAGTTCCAAGATATAGATACTTCTTCTACTGTTGAAATGATGAAGACTGGTATTCTGGTCAAGGATTGTGGGGAATGAATCGACTTGAGGACCTGGTAGTTACAGAAAATATTAGTCGAATTTGACCGAAAATAGTGGTTTTCAGAAGAAATCCAACTTTATTCTGTTACACTATGTTAAAAATTAATATAATAATCCTTGGTTAATTCCTTGTAATCATCTGTGTACTGATGTCTTTCTTCCTGCTCGATAATAAGTGTTTTTTCGGAGAATTCGGTAGGTTTGATCTCAAATTGCATCAAATGTCGTTTATCTGTTTCCTTATCAATACGCGATTTAACCCGCAATAATTTAGAAAGATGCAAGCCTTTTTTTTCTGCCAGAGCTCTGAATTTTTCCGCTTCCAACGTTGGAAGTATCAGACAAAATTTTCCCTTTTCATCCAATAGTTTCAATACACCATCCAATAATTCTTCAAATGGCAACACATCTGCATGACGCGCATGAGAACGCTGTTCATCAGAAGATTTAAGAGATTGCTCAAAATAGGGCGGGTTTGTAACAATAAGATTGTATTTTTTATTGGCTGTTTTTGAATATTCCTGAAGTGTAGCATGAATCACCGACACCTGATGACTGAATTTACTTTCACTAACATTTTGCTGAGCCTGTTTGAACGCATTTTCATCTATGTCAATAGCATCGATCTTTGCTTCTGTTTTCTGAGCCAGCATGAGGGCAATAACACCTGTTCCCGTACCTATATCCAAAACATGTTTGCTACCATTAGGAAGTACCCAGGCCCCAAGCAAAACAGCATCCGTACCTACTTTCATAGCGCACTTGTCTTGCTTAATAATAAACTGTTTAAAAGCGAATGACGTATTTGGCATAAACCATGTTTACCGTTTTAAGTTCTATAAAGTTAAAAACAAAATTGAAAGTATAAAGTTTTATTTAAGTTAAGCATTTATTTTTATAAAAAATTAGCAAAAATTCATGTCAAAACTAAATATCCTTCTATTACTGCTTCTGTTTTCTCTTGTAGCATATACACAAACGAGTATAGATGCCGTATTGGAATCTTACAAAAAAGATAAAGATCTGTTACATGCCAGCTATAGTTTTTGTATAGTAGACGCTGCCGGCGGGCAAACAATCAAAGATTATAATTCCGAATTAGCGTTAATACCTGCCAGTACCATGAAAATTATGACCACATCTGCGGCATTGGGAATTCTGGGAAAAGATTACACTTTCAAAACTAATTTTTACTCATTTCAAAAAACAGATTCTATTACAGGAGCAACCAGCAATCATTTATTAATCAAAGGAAACGGAGATCCTTCCTTTAATTCCTCTTATTTTTATCCTTCCGACTCATCATTTTTTAATCCAATCATTCAAAAACTAAAGGCCAAAGGTTTAAAAAAAATAAACGGATCGTTGATTGTTGATAATACTTATTTCGACAATATTATTCCCAGCAACTGGATATGGGGCGATATTGGCAATTACTTTGGTGCAGGGCCAAACGGACTTTCTTATCACGATAATAAATTCTCTTTGTTTTATACCAGTGGTGCGCTAAATACAATAGCCGAACTGGAAAGCATTTCACCCGTTTACTTTTCCAAAAAAATAAGTGTGCAATCAACCGTTGTTTCTGCCGGAACAGAGGACGATGCGTTTGTATTTGGTGATCCTAACAGCTACTCGAGAAGGGTATCCGGCACGATCCCTCCAAATAAAAAGCATTATGAAGTAGAAGCGCAAATGCCTGATCCTGCCTTGTTTTTCTTAGACCAGTTGCAAACAGAACTTAAAAAAAATAATTTATGCACCAATGATGTGAAGTCAACACTAAGCGAAACAGCTTATACAAAAAATCCCGAGCAATTAGTTTACACTCATATTTCTCCTAAGCTTGAGAAAATAGTGTACTACACCAATACCAAGAGTAACAATCACTATGCAGAAAGTTTATTGAACACAATAGGAGCTGTAAAATCTAAAAAACAAGGCACAACAGCCAACGGTACAGAAGCTGTAAAAAATTACTGGGAAAGCAGAGGCGTTGATGTATCCGGTCTCCATATGGCTGATGGCAGTGGCTTATCAAGAGCCAATACGATCACTACTAAAATTCAGGCAACTGTGTTATCAAAAATTTACAGAGACAGTTCCATGTATTCTGCCTTTAATGCTTCTTTGCCCGTTGCCGGCAAAAACGGTAGTATGACAAGTTTGTGTAAAG
>JACQAK010000230.1 GCA_016194985.1 Bacteroidota bacterium | reverse complement strand
CTTCGGGATTGGCCGTAAAAATAAATTGTATGTCTAAAGGAATACGTAATTTAAAACCTCTGATCTGGATGTCACCTTCCTGTAAAATATTAAATAGTGCCACCTGAATGCGGGCTTGCAGATCCGGTAATTCATTGATAACAAAAATGCAGCGGTTGCTTCGGGGAATAATACCGTAATGAATAACACGTTCATCGGCATAACTTAATTTCAAATTAGCGGCTTTAATGGGATCAACATCACCAATTAAATCGGAAATAGAAACATCCGGAGTCGCCAGTTTTTCTACATAGCGCTCAGAGCGATGTAACCACGAAATAGGTGTTTTGTCGCCATGCTCAGCTATAAGTTGTTTCGAGAAATTTGAAATGGGATTTAAAGGATCGTCATTTAATTCGCTTCCTGTAACATAAGGCGTATACTCATCCAATAATTCTATGATTTGTCGTGCAATTCGTGTTTTGGCTTGCCCACGCAAACCCAATAAATTCATATTATGGCGGGATAAGATGGCTCGTTCGATCTCCGGTATAACGGTATCTTCATAACCTACGATCCCTTTAAATACATTTTCTTTTTGTTTGATTTTAGCAATCAAATTATCACGTAATTCATCTTTGATAGATTTACTGATGTACCCTGATTTTTTTAATTCGCCTAATGTTTGTATCGTTTGCATGTTGAGTGTTTTAACGGTTATTTAAAATTTCTTTTTTTGTTTCGTTCAAAATCTTCGAATATAAAATCTCCTAATCCTTGTAAAGATGTGTAAAAAGCCTTGCCATTATTGGCTTCTGTGAAATTATGAACGAAATCCTGTAAGTATGGATCGTTTGCCACCATAAAGGTAGTGATCGGTATTTTTAATCGTCGGCAACTTTGTGCTAAGGTTAAACACTTATTGACAATCTTAGTATCTAATCCGTTGCTGTTTTTGTAGTAGCGTCCATTTTCTTTTAAGCAGGTAGGTTTACCATCTGTGATCATGAAAATTTGCTTGTTGGCATTTTTTCTTCGGCGTAATAAATCCATGGCTAATTCTAGTCCGGCAACGGTATTCGTGTGATAAGGTCCAACTTGCAAATAGGGTAGGTCTTTTACTTCTATTTGCCAGGCATCGTCTCCAAACACAATAATATCTAAGGTATCTTTGGCATATTTCCGTTTAATTAATTCGGATAAAGCCATGGCCACATTTTTGGCGGGAGTAATTCGATCTTCTCCATACAGGATCATGGAGTGTGAAATATCTATCATTAAAACGGTAGATGTTTGACTTTTATGTTCCTTTTCCGAAACCGCCAAATCATTTTCAGTCATGTGAAAATCGGCAATGCCATTATTTACCTGTGCATTTTTAAATGACTCCAGCATCGAAATCTGTTCTAAGGAATCACCAAACTGAAAAGGTCTGGTATCATTCGTCATTTCATCACCCTGTCCTGTAAATTTAGTGGCATGATTTCCGGCGGTTCCTTTTTTTAGCTTTCCAAAAATTTTCTCGAGAGCCTGCTCCCTGATGGCTTGCTCGGTTTTAGAAGTAATGATAATATGACCTGAATCCGGAGCATCATATTTGATGTAATCTCTGTCTTTTAATTCCTGAATAAAATCCTGTATAGAGTAATCCGGTTCTGTTAATTGATATTCCTTATCCAATTCGGTTAACCAATTAATGGCTTCGTCAAAATCACCACTGGTAAAGGTTATCAACTGTTTGAAAATATCAAATAGTTTATCAAAGGGTGTTTTATGTGGTTCTGTATAGTTAGAAAATCTAAATCCTATCATAGTTAATTAACATTAAAGGTAATCTAATGTTTAGTGCTTATACCCATTTTGGGATAAGTTAACAATCCGATAATTCAGCTATAACATATTCAAGAACTCATCTTCAGTAATAAGCTTTATGCCCAGCGATTCTGCTTTCTTTAATTTTTCAGGTCCCATATTATCGCCTGCTAATACAAAGCTTGTTTTTTTTGAGATAGACCCTGAATTTTTGCCACCATGTAGTTCGATCATTTCTTTGTACTGGTCACGGCTATGTTTGGCAAATACACCGCTAATCACAAAGGTAAGGTCTTTTAATTTATCACTGCCTCCCTGTTGTTGTTCTTCACTTAATTCAAATTGTAATCCGGCTGATTTAAGCCTTGTAATAACGGCTTTATTTTTTTCATTACTAAAAAAATCGTGCAGACTAATGGCAATGATTTCTCCTACTTCATCAATGGCTAATAACTCTTCTTTGCTCGAATGAATAAGCACATCTAATGTTTTTACTTTTTTAGCTATTTTTTTGGCAGTGGTTTCTCCAACATGTCTGATACCAATAGCATATAACACACGCTCAAAAGGCACTTTTTTACTGGCTTCCAGTCCTTCTATTAAATTATTAGCGGATTTTTCGGCCATGCGATCCAATGGTAATAGTTGCTCCTTTTTAAGGTCGTATAGATCGGCAATATTTTTTACCAAACCGGCATTGTATAATTGCACAATGGTTTCGCCTCCAAGGCTGTCAATATTCATGGCTTTTCGTGATACGAAATGTTCCATACGACCAATTACCTGAGGAGGGCATTCGTTTTCGTTGGGGCAAAAATGATTGGCTTCACCCTCGTTGCGCTGTAGTTCTGTGTTACATTCGGGGCAATGTGTAATATAGTGAGTTGGGTGCGAATCATTCTTCCGTTTGGTCAGATCTACACCAATGATCTTTGGAATGATTTCTCCGCCTTTTTCAACAAATACAAAATCTCCCACACGCACGTCCAGTTTTTCAATGATATCGGCATTATGCAGGGAGGCACGTTTTACGGTAGTTCCGCCTAAAGGAACAGGTTGTAAGTTAGCAACCGGTGTAATGGCTCCTGTGCGGCCAACCTGATACGATATGCTCAGTAATTCGGTACTGACCTGTTCGGCTTTAAATTTATAAGCAATAGCCCAGCGTGGGGATTTGGCGGTGAAGCCCAAATTCTTTTGTTGTTTGTAATCATTTACTTTGATCACAATGCCATCAATGTCAAAAGGTAATTTAAAGCGGGCTTTATCCCAATGATTAATAAAATCAAGTACTTCATTGATTCCCGAACACAATTTGGCTTCTTTCGAAATTTTAAAACCCCAGGATTGGGCCGCCTGCATATTCTCAAAATGCGATTGATGTGGTAATTCTTCGCCCAATACATAATATAAAAAGCAATCCAGTTTACGTTTGGCTACCTGTGTTGAATCCTGCATTTTCATGGTTCCCGACGCGGCATTACGGGGATTGGCCATTAAGGCATCTCCTATTTCTTCACGTTCTTTATTGATGGCGTCAAACACGGGGCGCGACATAAACACTTCTCCGCGTATCTCAAATTTAGCAGGATAATTCCCTTTTAATTGTAGGGGAATAGATTTAATGGTTTTGGCATTGGTAGTCACATCATCGCCCTGAACACCGTCTCCACGGGTAATGGCTTGTGTGAGTTTTCCTTGTTCGTATATTAAACTGATAGATAAGCCATCGAATTTAAGTTCGCATACATACTCGATGGCTTCCTCAAATAATCCTCCGGAAGCAGAAATACCAAGTCCTTCTCTCACGCGACGGTCAAAATCCAGAAGATCGTCCTGATTATAACTATTGCTCAAGGATAACATCGCATATTGATGTTTCACAGATTTAAATTCTTTGGTGATCTGCCCCCCAACGCGCTGGCTGGGAGAGTTGGGAGATAGAAATTGAGGAAATTGTGCTTCGAGAGCGATCAGTTCTTCCAGTAATTTATCGAACTCAAAATCACTAATGGTAGGATTATCCAATACATAATAATTGTAATTATGTTGTTCCAGTTCAGTAGATAATTGTTGTATTTTATGTTGAGCCTCTGTAGGTAGCATATCTTGTATTTCTTTAACAAATTTGTTATTTTTGAATAAGAATACATAGTAATTTTGTAAGTAGAAATTAACAGGTTGTGAAACAGGCATTTTATAAAATAGTGATTGCATTGATCGTAAGCATTTATGTGTTTTCTACGGTCGGTGTTTCTGTTATTTCTCATTATTGCGGGGGAGAATTGGAAAAAGTGTCTCTGTTTACTAAATCTACGTCTTGTTGCGGAGGAGAAGAAGATGAGTCTTCTGAAGAGGGTGGATGCTGTAAAAATGAAACAGTTCACGTATCTTTTCAAAAGGACTTTACATTTTATACTTTAATCAAGGAACTTAAAGCACCTGTTAACCAACTATTTATCGTTTCTTTAGCTCGTGAGGGCGCATTTTCTTATCCATTAGTAAAAACTAATATATACTCTTCTAAAAAAGATGATCCACCCAATCTCATTCAACGGGATATCATTTCGGTAAGTGTGATTAGAATTTAATAGTAAAGTCAATCGGGAAAGCCCCGACCGTGTCTTTTTTATATAAATTTTAATTATACTATTCAACATGAAAACTATCATCATTCTATTCAGTCTCTTATGTTCATTGAACATGATGGCTCAATCAACAGTTAAAACAGCTACTTTTTCGGTAAAAGGAAATTGTGGTGAGTGTAAAGAACGCATTGAAAATGCGGCTGATATTAAAGGCGTAAAGAATTGCGTATGGGACGAAGCTAAAAAAACGGTTACGGTTACTTATAATTCAGACAAAGTAACACAGGAGCAAATAGAGAAAGCTATTGCTAAATCCGGCCATGCTACGCAAAACCAAAAAGTAGATCCAGCTGCTTATAAGGCTTTGCCTGCTTGCTGCAAATACGAATCGGCCGATTGTAAGAAAAAATAATTTTGCGATGAAGAAATTATGTTTAGCCCTTTTAGGGCTTGTTTTGTCGTTGCAGAATTTTGCCCAGGTCAAAGGCCGTGTATTGGAAATTGCCCCCAACCATGATACGACCTCTGTTCCCGGAGTTATTTTGTTTTGGAGTAATACATCTGTTAGTAGCGTTTCGGATGAGAATGGGCGTTTTACGATCCTGTCAAATCCGGAAACCCATCAGTTGGTGGTTCGCGCAACAGGTTATACTCCTGATACTTTAACGGTTAATGATTCAACACAATTTATATCGGTGATCCTGAAAAACGGGATTGATTTGAAAGAGGTAGAGGTTGTTTATCAAACTACCGGAACAGAATTGTCGTATATGAACCCTATGAAAATGGAAACATTGAATGAGCGTTCGCTGATGAAAGCGGCTTGTTGCAACCTATCAGAAAGTTTTGAAACGAATCCCAGTGTTGACGTAAATTTTGCAGATGCCGTAACAGGAACCAAGCAAATTCAAATGTTGGGATTATCCGGTCAGTACGCTCAGATCACTAAAGAAAACATGCCTTATATGCGTGGTTTAGCTAATGGTTATGGATTGAGTTTTATTCCGGGAACATGGATCCAATCCATACAATTAAGTAAGGGCGCCGGATCGGTAGTGAACGGATACGAAAGTTTTACAGGACAGATCAATACCGAATTACAAAATCCTGAAACGTCAGACAGATTAAATTTCAATACGTATGTCAATCAAAATGGGCGCAATGAATATAACCTGAATGCCAAGCACCGCTTTAATGAAAAATTTGCGGTAGGACTATTAACGCATATGAGTTTTAATCCCATGCAGGAAGATATGAATCATGATGGTTTTATGGATATACCAATCGGTAAGCAGTATAATTTCATGAATAAATATACCTATAATTCGGGTAAGGGTTTTGAAGCTCAGTTCGGAGGAGGTTACCTAACGGATGAAAGACATGGCGGGCAGTTTTTGAATTTGATGGACTCGTCTATGAGCAATTCTGCTCATAGCAGTGGCGGTATTATGGCTGATACGGCCATGTTATACAAGATCGGAATTAGTAATAAAAAATGGGAACTGTATAGTAAAACAGGTTATGTGTTTAGAAAAAAGCCTGGTACCAGTATGGGTTTGCAATTGTCGTACTTAAATCATGATCAAAATAATAGTTATGGTTTAACAAATTATACAGGCTTGCAAAAAACATTTTATGCCAATTATATTTTTCAGGGAATTATTAAAACAACAGCTAATACATATAAGGTGGGAGCTAGTTATCTGAATGATTATGTTGATGAGAGCTACCGTCTGTTTAAATACAGTCGTGAAGAAAGGGTAGGAGGAGCTTTTGCCGAATTTGCTCATAATACCGGCGAACGATTTAATGTGGTGGCAGGACTGAGAGCGGATTATCATAATTACTACGGATTGTTTTTTACCCCGCGCTTACACATGCGTTATGCTTTGAAAGGTAATAAAACCGTATTCAGGATCAGTGGTGGCAGGGCTTTAAAAACGGCCAACATCTTTGCTGAAAACACAGCATTAATGGCATCTTCCAGAGACTGGATTATTGCACCAAGTGATTTGAATATGCCTTATGGTTTAAAGCCTGAAATTGGCTGGAACTACGGATTTAATTTTACTCAAAAAATGAAACTGAATTATAAAGATGCTTATATAACAGTTGACCTGTATCGTACGGATTTTATACAGCAAGTGGTGGTTGATATGGATTATCATACACAACAGGTGTGGTTTTATAATTTGAACGGGCCTTCTTATTCGAATACGGCTCAAATAGAATTTGGTTGGGAAATACGGAAACGGTTAAATATTAAAACGGCTTATCGTTATGTGGATACTAAAGTAAATTATCAAACGGGGTTACTTCAAAAGGCTTTGGTGTCGAGGAACAGGGCTTTTGTAAATGTGAGTTATGAAACTAAAAATAAACACTGGTTGTTTGATGCTACTTTACAATACAATGGTAAAAAGCGCTTACCTCAAACGCATACAAATCCCGAAGAGTATCAACGAGCCGATTATTCGCCTGATTTTTATAATGTACTAGCTCAGATCACGTATTTAACCAAAGTAAAAAAGGCAGAATTTAATATTTATGTAGGAGTGGAAAATGCCATGAATTATAAGCAGCCAAATCCGATTGTAGCCAGCGATGCACCATTTAATAAGTATTTTGATGCCAGCATGGTGTGGGGGCCAATTTATGGCAGAATGTTGTATGCGGGATTGAGATTGAAGATCAAATAAAGATCAATGCCTTCTTTTTTTTGGTTTTTTATGGTCGAAACTGGGGCAGGTATCACAATGGTTTTTACCTCTGAATAAGAAGCAACTGGAAAACAATAAAGAGCTTATTAAAGCAACTATAATAAGGTAAATATATTTAGTTCGAATCATACGTTACGAAGATACATATTTTCGTTTAAAATTAAAGCCCGACGGAGCCTGTCTTTTACCTTTGAGCTTTAGCTTCAGTGATGGAGCTGAGCCGGCACGCCCAAAACAGGCACTTCAATGTTAATATAATTGCGGTTTATTTATTATAAAAAGGGCTAAAACATATATATTTGTGTATGAACCCAAAAGAACATTTTTTTAAAGTAGAGTATATCCCGTTACTGCAACAATTATCTGATAACGAAGTTGGTTTATGGGGTGTTTTAACACCACAGGGAATGATAGAACATATGACGGATGCTTTTGGTAACGGGTATGGCAGAATAAAGCTGTCGCTGCAAACGCCGGAAGCCATTTTACCTAAGATGAGGGATTTTGTATTAAGTGAAAAGCCTTTTAAGGAAAATACCAAAAACGCGTTGATGAGCGAAACTCCGGCACCCTTAAGGCATAACTCGATAACGGAAGCTATTTTGGAACTGGAAAAAGACATCAAAGCATTTATCAGTTTTTATAAATCTAATCCTGACCATAAGGAAATGAATCCGTTTTTTGGAGAGTTAAATTATGACGAACAATTGCATTTGCTTCATAAGCATGCTACACATCATTTAAAGCAATTTAACTTAGTATAAGTATGGAACACAGAGGAAGAGATAATCGTTATAAAGAAGAAAATCTGGATAATTTAATTTTCGGGACACGGGCTGTGATTGAAGCGATTCATGCAGGAAAGGAAATAGACAAGATCATTATTCAAAAAGGCTTGTCTAATCAATTATACAGCGAATTAAGAAAGGCTATCAAGGATCTGGATATTCCTATTCAGATAGTGCCACCTGAAAAGATTAACCGTATTACGTCTAAAAACCATCAGGGAGTATTGGCCTTTGTTTCTCAAATCACGTATTATGATGTGGAAGATGTGTTGGCGGATGTATTTGAGAAAGGTAAAATTCCTTTGGTATTAATTTTAGACAGAATTACAGACGTTCGTAATTTTGGAGCCATTGCACGAAGTGCTGATTGTGCAGGAGTCGATTTTATTATCATCCCAAGCAGAGGAGCGGCACAGATTAATGCCGATGCCGTTAAAACCAGCGCAGGTGCATTAAACCGAATGAAAGTATGTCGTGTGGATAATTTGAAAAATAGTATTGAGTATTTAAAAGATTCGGGATTGCAAATCATTGCCTGTCATGAGAAAACCAGTAGTTATCATTATAATGCTGATCTGACAAAACCAACAGCTATTATCATGGGATCTGAAGAAAATGGTATATCCAACGAATATTTAAAACGAAGCGATATGCAGGTGAAAATCCCCATGGTAGGAAATATTGCTTCGTTGAATGTATCTGTAGCAACCGGTATTATTTTATTTGAAGCGGTAAAACAAAGGTTATAATAGTTTGCAACACAGAGACTCTGAGTACATAGGGAAAATATTTATAATATAACCATGATAAACTTTGTGAACTCTAAAACTCTGTTACTCTGTGTTGAAAGTACTAAAAAATGAAAACAATAGAAGACATAAAAGAACGGGAACTGATTAAAGAATGCGTCTTTAAAACAGCACGGTCTGGTGGTGCAGGTGGGCAAAATGTTAATAAAGTAGAAACAAAAGTAGAATTATGGTTTGATATTTCGGAATCTCAAAAATTAACAGAAGAAGAAAAAGAAATACTTTTAAAAAAATTAAAAACAAAATTAGAGAAAGAGTCTGTTGTTCATTTGCAGGAACAAACCGATAGAACACAACTGAAAAATAAAGAATTAATTAAAGAAAAATTTTATAAATTAATTCTGTCTGGATTTAAAGTGGTTAAGCCGCGTAAACCAACAAAAATAAGTAAAGCCGTCAAAGCCAAACGATTAGACAGTAAAAAAATAAAAGGTGAAATAAAACAATTACGTAAAAAGATAATGTAGAGATAAGTTATAAGATATGAATTATAAGTTGATTAAGTTAACCTATTCTCATATCTTATAATTCAAAAATTCATAACTAACATAACTATGCCGAAAATATTAATCATAGACGACGAAAAAGCAATTCGCAGAACGATCCGGGAAATTCTGGAGTTTGAGAAATATAATGTTGACGAAGCGGAAGATGGCCAGCAAGGTTTGGATATGGCTTTAAAAGGACATTATGATGTGATTTTAAGTGATATCAAAATGCCTAAATTGGATGGAACAGAGTTGCTGAATAAGCTAATGGCTCATGGAACAGAATCATCCTTAATTATGATGAGCGGACATGGAAATATAGAAACCGCTGTAGATGCTGTTAAAAAAGGCGCTTTCGATTACCTCGCCAAGCCTATCGATTTGAACCGCTTATTGGTTACAATTCGTAATGCCATGGATAAAACAACCCTGGTAACAGAAACAAAAATATTAAAGAAAAAAATCGGTAAAACTTATGAAATGATAGGTGATTCGAAAGCACTGAATAACATAAGAGAAATGATCGATAAAGTAGCTCCAACCGATGCGCGTGTATTGATTACCGGAAGTAACGGCAGTGGAAAAGAATTAGTAGCACGTGAAATCCATAATAAAAGTAGCAGAGCTAATGCTCCGTTGATAGAGGTGAACTGTGCTGCCATCCCCAGCGAATTAATTGAAAGTGAATTGTTTGGTCATGAAAAAGGAGCATTTACAAGTGCTGTGGCTACCCGCAAAGGTAAATTTGAATTAGCCGAAGGCGGTACTATTTTTCTGGTTGATATTGGAGATATGAGTTTATCAGCACAGGCTAAAGTATTAAGAGCATTACAGGAAAATAAAATAACCCGTGTTGGAGGAGATAAAGAAATTAAAGTAGATGTAAGAATCTTAGCGGCTACTAATAAAGATCTTCGAAAAGAAATCGAGAAAGGTGAATTCAGAGAAGATTTGTTCCATCGCTTAAGCGTAATCCCGATTAATGTTCCGTCGTTAAACGAGCGAAAGGAAGATATTCCTTTATTGGCCGATCATTTTATAAATCTGATATGCACGGATTATGGTATGCCTGTAAAAACAATTAGTAAGGCAGCTATTGCTGAACTCCAAAAGAAAGACTGGACGGGAAATATCCGTGAATTTAGAAATGTGATTGAGCGTTTAATTATTTTATGCGGAAAAGAAATAACCGATAAAGACGTGAAACAATTCGCCTAAATAGGTTTAAGTTTTTAATTATGAATGTTTAATAACGCATTAATTAAAAACTAAACCCTCAAAATTTAAAATTTATGAATAAGACAACCGAAGCCGATTCATATTATAATAACCTCGAAAGCATGAGTATTCATGAACTTCTGGAGAATATGAATAAAGAAGACAAAACAGTTCCTCTGGCAGTTGAAAAAGCCATTCCTCAAATTGAAAAATTAGTAGAAGTCGTTGTTACAAAGATGCAACAGGGTGGTCGTTTATTTTATATGGGTGCCGGTACAAGTGGACGCCTTGGGATATTAGATGCCAGCGAATGCCCTCCAACATACGGTATAGAACAGGGCAGAGTGGTAGGATTAATTGCCGGAGGCGATACCGCTATCCGAAAAGCAGTAGAATTTGCAGAAGATGATATAGCACAAGGTTGGGCTGATTTACAGGAATATAAAATAAATACAAATGATGTAGTAGTAGGAATTGCTGCCTCAGGAACAACTCCTTATGTAATAGGCGCTTTGGAAACCTGTAACAAAGAAGGGATTGAAACGGGATGCATTGTTTGTAATCATGGATCGCCTGTGGCAGCTGTTTCCAAATTCCCAATTGAAGTGGTTGTGGGGCCTGAGTTTGTAACAGGCTCTACCCGCATGAAATCAGGGACCGCGCAAAAACTGGTATTAAATATGATTTCCACATCTGTCATGATAAAATTGGGTCGGGTAAAAGGAAATAAAATGGTGGATATGGCACTGAGCAATAATAAATTGGTTGACAGAGGAACCCGTATGATTATGAAAAATACAGGCCTTGAAGACTATGAATACGCTAAAGAGTTGTTATTAAAATATGGAAGTGTGAGAAAAGCAACGGAGAGTTTGAGTAAGTAGAATATAAATTTGAAATCGAATAAATTCATCCTTTCAAGGAGTTGCCTGCCAGCTGGCAGGCAAAGGATATTTTGAAAAATAAAGTATTACCATATAATCCTGTACTGAAAGATTTAGCTAAAAAGTTACGTCAACAAGGTATTTTGAGTGAGGTTTTATTATGGAAAAAAATTCAAAAAAAGAGTTTGGGCGTTGAGTTTCATAGACAAGTGCCTATAGATAATTATATTGTTGATTTTTATTGCCATGAGTTGATGTTAGCTATTGAAATTGATGGTAATAGTCATTTGAATACAGAAACTTAAATGAATGACCTTGTAAGGCAAGATGTTTTGGAGAAACTAGGAGTTCGTTTTATTAGGTTTAATGATTTGGATGTAAAGAAGAACATGAATGATGTTATTCGTTGTTTACAGGCTAAAATTGAAGAATTAAAATTGTGATGACAT
>JACQAK010000229.1 GCA_016194985.1 Bacteroidota bacterium | reverse complement strand
ATTATACGTAATGCTTCCTGAGTACACAGGTGATTGAACTCTTTTTCGACAGTAATATTGCTGAGAGTGCCATTTGGTTCCACAATAAAACTCAAAACAACAGTCCCTTGTAAATTCTGGCGAATAGCCAGATCGGGGTATTCCAAATTTGATAAAATAAATTCTCCCAATGCTTCTTCTCCTTTATAATAATCAGGGGAAGCATCTGCTATTTTATAAACAACAAAACTGGTATCAAATGTAGCCTGCTCTTTGGGAATAATAAAGCCTCGTGCTTTTGTATATTTTCTGTAGGTGTCGGGGCTGAATTTAAATACTAAGAAACTCTGTGATGCTACATTTTTATTGCCAATTGTAGCCGGGGTAAATATAAAATAACGTAATAAGCGTTTGGCTTCGTTTTTAAATTCTTCTTTGTATTCCTGTTTAAATTCAATGTCTTTGACTGATCCATCTGACGATACAGTAAAATAGATGGCTACATCTTCACTAATGTTTTTCTTTAATAAGTTAGCCGGATAGATGACCTGAGATTGAAAGACGTAGTCCACATCTGATTTTCCTCCTATCGGTTGAGCCGGCTTATCAACCGCTGTTTCAATACGTTCCTGTGAAAATAATACAGAGGATAAAAAGGTAAAAATAATCAGTAATTGTTTCATTTTTTTTGAGCTTTTAAGAATCGTTGTTTGCCACTCATATCATTTAAAATCTCTATAAAATTAAATATTTTACTATCATTTGCATAGTTTTTTACATCATTTGCATAAAGGGGATTCATCTCAAAAAATAAGATTCCTTTTTCCTCTAAATAACTGCTACACAGATCGATAATACGCTTATAAAACACAATAGGATCATGATCGTTAACAAATAATGCTAAATGAGGTTCGTGATCCAATACTCTGGCATCCATTTGTTTGGCTTCCGATTGTAAAACGTACGGAGGATTACTAACAATGAGTGATAAGTTTTGAGTGATGAGTGATGAGTTGAGATCAGATAAAATATCTTGTTTCAAAAATTTAACATCTACATTATTCTTTATGGCATTAAATTTTGCAACTTCTAATGCCTTTTCAGAAATATCAATCCCTGTAACTTTAGAGTGAGGAAGATGCTTTTTGAGTGTAATGGGAATACATCCGGAACCGGTGCCAATGTCAAGAATAGTTATGAGTGAAGAGTTATAAGATTTGAGTTCGTTAATGATAAGATCGACGAGTTCTTCTGTTTCGGGTCGGGGAATTAAGGTTGATGGATTAACTCTGAATTTTAAATTGTAAAAATAGGCCTCTCCCAGGATGTACTGCACAGGAGCGCCTGTTTTCAATGCTTTAGCAGTATCATAGATGTTTAAAACATCTGATTGATTTAAGTTTTCCTGAAATTTTAATCGTGTATCTGTTTTAGTGTACCCTAAATAATGTTCGCAAACCAATTCAAATATGGCATACAATTCTTCTTCATCATATATGGGGCATAATTCTGTTTTGTAGAATTCGTATAAATCGGATAACTTATTTGTGGCAATTCTCACAACTATTTTTCGCTTAATAATTTCTCCAAACCAAACATTTCATCGCGCAAACGGGCTGCCTGCATAAAGTCCATTTCTTTGGAAGCTTTGAGCATGGCTGATTTTAATTTGGTGATTTGTTTTTTCAATTCATCTTTACTCATGTATTGTACAACAGGATCTGCTGCTACATTGTATTCTTCCGGTTCTATATAAGTTCTTACCAATTTACCATCTACCGTTACTTCCACTCCCGAATCGTTAGGTTGTAGCAAGGCTTTTTTACCGGCTTGTGTTGGTGTAATACCGTTTTTGAAATTATATTCTATTTGTCGTTTTCTTCTACGTGCAGTCTCTTCTATCGTAATACGCATGCTGTCGGTTATTTTATCGGCATACATAATAACCTTGCCATTTACATTACGAGCTGCTCTTCCGGCCGTTTGCACAAGACTTCTTACATTTCGTAAAAAGCCTTCTTTATCAGCATCCAATACACATACCAAGGATACTTCCGGCAGATCCAGACCCTCTCTCAATAAATTGATTCCTATTAAGACATCAAACATCCCTACCCGTAACTGGCGCAATATCTCTACACGTTCCAGGGTATCTACTTCGCTGTGAATATACCGGCAACGTATTTGTAATTTGGTCAGGTATTTTGATAATTCTTCAGCCATACGTTTGGTAAGGGTGGTTACCAGCACACGTTCATCCTTTTCTACAACTTTATGTATCTCATCCAATAAATCATCTACCTGATTTCCGCTTGGTCTCACTTCAATAATGGGATCCAAAATTCCGGTCGGGCGAATCAATTGTTCTACAACAATTCCTTCTGCTTGTTCCAATTCATATTCTGCAGGGGTTGCTGATACATATATTACCTGATTGATCATGCTTTGAAACTCTTCAAATTTTAAGGGACGATTGTCCATGGCTGACGGTAAGCGGAATCCATACTCCACCAGATTTTGTTTACGAGAAAAGTCACCACCAAACATTGCTCTTACCTGAGGTAAGGTAGCATGGCTTTCATCAATGATCATTAAATAATCCTCAGGAAAGTAATCCAGTAAACAGAAAGGTCTTGTTCCGGGAGCTCTGCCATCCATGTAACGTGAATAATTCTCGATACCACTGCAATAACCCAATTCCCTCATCATTTCCAGATCGTAATTCACTCGTTCTTCAATACGCTTAGCTTCCAAGTCTTTTCCCTGAGATTTGAAGAATGCAACATGTTTTACCATATCATCGTAGATATTGGTCATGGCATTTTGCAGGGTATCCGGAGACGTCACGAAGATATTGGCCGGATAAATTCTAAAGTCTTCAAATTTTTGAATAGTGGTTCCGTGAATAGGGTCGAATGTTTCAATGGATTCGATCTCATCACCAAAAAAACTAATGCGTACGGCATAATCGGCATAAGACAAGTTTACATCAACAGTGTCTCCTTTTACTCTAAAGGTACTTCGTTTGAATTCTTCGGTTGTACGGGAGTATAAGGCCCCCACCAATTGGTGCAATAGTTTATTCCGGGAAATAACCTTTCCAACTTCCACCTGAATGATATTCTTTTTGAAATCGGTTGGATTTCCGATACCATAAATACAGGACACGGAAGACACCACAATCACATCTCTCCTACCCGATAATAAAGCTGATGATGCACTGATACGAAGTTTTTCTATTTCGTCATTGATCTGCAAATCTTTTTCAATATAGGTGCCTGTGGTTGGTAAATACGCTTCCGGTTGATAGTAATCGTAATAACTCACAAAATACTCAACGGCATTTTCGGGAAAGAATTGTTTGAATTCACTAAACAACTGTGCTGCCAGTGTTTTGTTATGACTTAATATCAGGGTTGGTTTATTAACCTGTTGTATAACATTGGCTGCTGTAAAGGTTTTACCTGAACCGGTAACTCCCAGGAGCACCTGATGTTTTGTATTGGCTTTGAGACCTTCCACTAATTGTTGAATGGCCACAGGCTGATCGCCCGTAGGTTGAAATTCGGATATAAGCTTAAATGACACAGCGTAAAGATACTAATGAAATCGGAAAATAAGAAGTTGATTTGTCTTATTTACTGATCACTAATTGCTTATTCATGGCTCTGGTTCCATCAAACAATTGCACAATATACATTCCGTTTGAAAGGTTGGCCGTATTTAATGTTATTTCATTCTGCCCTACTTCATATACATTTTTTGAAATAGTGTATACCTTTTCTCCCAATACGTTAAATACATTGACTGACAACGATTTGGTTTGTGATAAATTAAATTTCAAGGAACAATGAGTGGATGCCGGGTTAGGAAAAACAGCCATCCCCTCAATCATCTCTGAAATATCTTTGGTACCGGTAGCTATATCGATATTAATATCATCAATAAATAAATTATTTCCTCCATGCCCGTTGAATAAGAATTTCAGGCGGAATCCGGATGTGAATTGAGCTGCTAGTATAGAAGCCGTTACAGACTTCCAGTCGGATGGTAATGTTGGGTAAAAGGCATTTGTTGTTAGAGAAACTGTTTCTAAAGCAGAACCGGTGGCATTAAATCTTGGAATGGCAGTTCCGTTACAGTTGCTTACCCCATAAACGATTAACTGGTCTTTGTTACTGGTATCTCTTCTGGCAAAGGCATATTTAAAACTTAAATTCACGGCAGATGCTCCTGATAAATTTATGGCTCTGCTGTATAGTTCATCTTTGCCATCGAGGTGGCTGTTAAAATTATCAATCATAATGCTCACGCTTCCTGAAGCCGACGCTAATTGAGTTAATTGCCATGTATTGGAAGTGTCCAGATTATTCGTATACCATTCTGTTCCATTTAAGGATGGCATTGTTTCAAAGCCTTCAGAATAAGGATAAACGGCTCCTGTATTGGACTGAACATTGATATAGTGTTGCTTAACGATCATCACAGAGTCTGTACCGTTTTTAACTTTTAATCCAACATTATAAGAACCGGGAGTGCTATAAGTTATGGTTGGATTTGAGACAGCTGAAACAGATGGCGTTCCTCCCGGAAAGCTCCATTCAAGAGACGTCAATGATCCGTTATAAGAGGTATTGGTATATGTAACAGAACTGCTGCTTGGGCATACCATTGTTTTATTACTGATGAAATCGGCTTTACATAATGGTGCCGTTGTGTATACGCCTGTAGCAATTAAGTTAGCGGTTTGCCATAGATTATTTCGTCCGGCAATGGATGAATTTAAACAGGCCTGCATGCGTGTTTTTTGGCCCTCGGTAAACATAATATTACAATAGCTGTAATCCATAGCGTTTTGAACATTGTCTACGGTATTGCCACAAGATGCAGCACTTAAGTTACAGCTTTGATATCCGATAGTTGGTGGCGTATCGGCTACCAGATCATCAATATTACAATCTTTGTTAGGATCTCCGCAAGGGTAATAGTAAAAGCCCGGAACATTATTACCTCCCCAGATATGTTGAAGATTTAAATAGTGCCCGCATTCGTGAGCAAAGGCTACTGATTGGGTGAGATTAGATGTACCAAATGTTCCCACGTAATTATGAGATAATACAATGCCATCCCATAAAGGAATGGTATCGGCATCGCTTGGCCAAACGGCATGGCCTGCCAGCCCCGCTGCATTAGCTACCACGTATACATTTAAATATTGTGTGGGAGGCCAGTGAATCAAATTTTTCACACGATGATCTCCTGAAGAGGTTAATGTAGACGCAATACGATTGATACCGCTGTGGCAATTACCATTGGGATCTTTGGTGGCTAAGCGAAATTCAATGTCGCAATCGGCATGAATACCCTGGAACGCGGCAACAATACTTCCGGTATTGGGATGTTGCTTGCGAAAGGTTTTGTTTACGATATCTATTCCGTCTTTTAATTGCGCATCGGAAATGTTTTCTGCTCCATAGTTATGGATAACATGAAAAACTACAGGAATTATATATGTAGCTGTTGTTGAGCTTTTGGATGCATGCTGATTGGCATTTTGAACAAAATTTCTGGTAAAGGATTCCAGTTGCGCATCTTTGGCTATAACGGCTTTGGCTATTTGCGGATGCTGTTTTAAGGTGGTTATACGCATTTCATCTGCACCGCAATGTAATAGCTGGTTTTGAGAAAAGGTAATTTGGGAAATAAGTGAAACAAACAGAAGTGGTATAATTTTATTCATAGGTGTTATTTATGAATTAAAAATACAAAAAAGCCCTGAATTAAAACTATTGGTAATAGGCTGCAAAAAGTTAAAAATCAGATGGCTATTTCATTATCCTGATGCTTGGGATCATATGACTATATATTACAGGAACTGCATGAGCCACTGTTTTGCTTCGGTGTCGTTTGAGAAGGATTTCATTGGTATGGGTGGTGTTTTAACCTTGAAGAGTATATTCATAATCAATTGGGCCAAACCCGGCTTCGAGACCATAGCCATTGCTTTATAAACATGTGGCAATTGTTCAGTAGAGAATTTACGGGTTTCTTTATCAGGAACGGGTGAGTTGCAGAGATAAATGAGCAAGGGTACTTTTTTATTTCCGGTAATTTGTTTTACCAATGCGATATTATCGGAAATGTTCTGCACTGTTCGTTTAGGACTTTTGGAGTAGGAATACAATATTCCCTCGTGAAATTTATAATCGGCTATTTCTCCCGGTATTAATGGGGTATTTTCTATATCAATCATAATTTATTATTTACTCAGACTATCTAATAAACGGTTTATACAGATAGCTATCGGGAGTGACACCTGCCTGTATTAATGATAGGCTAAGTATACCTTCGTTGTTTTTGTCCAGCTTTATTTATTTCTTATCATTTGAGTCAAAGTCTATCATCCATTCAATTCCATATTTGTCTCTGAACATACCAAAATATGACCCCCAAGGGCTTTCAGAAATGGGCATTTCAATTTGCCCGCCAGCAGAAAGTCCATTGAATAATTTATCGGCTTCTTCTTTGCTTTCTGCAGTAATTACAATTTTGCTTCTGTTCTCATTTTCATTTGTTCGTCCTAATATTTCAGGTACGTCATTAGCCATTAAACTACTTTTTCCGATTGGTAAAGCGATATGCATTATTTTATTTGCTTCATGTTCTGCTACCGGAAATTCTGCACTTGCCAAATCTTTGAAACGCATTATTTTTGAGAATTCTCCGCCAAATACTGATTTGTAAAAATTAAATGCTTCTTCAGCATTGCCATTGAAATTAATGTGTGGATTGATACTTGCCATAATTTTTATTTTTGGTTATAATTCAAATGTACTATTTAACTACAAAATAGATAGCGTATGAAAGCGACAAAAAAGAGGACTTTTGCGTCAAAAGACTTTTATTTAGATTATGCTATTTAATTTTAATTCCTACTAATCCATATAAGCAGATCATTATAAGTATAAACCCAAGTCTAAAGATCCATTTCATTGTTGATTTGTCTTTGTTAGTCCCAGACCTTCCTTCTGCTTTGCTATAAAACGCATAGTACCCATCTTTCAAAACGCTGAAGGGAATTAACTCTCTCCCATATTTATTCCAAAACAATAGTCTAAATATTTGATAATGCAGAAAGCACACCAATGGCAAGTATGAAATACTATAGTTTTGAAAAAGTATTGTGATCGAAAATATGAACCATACTCCTGAAAAGTAGGCTTTTCTGAATCTAATCCCGAATGTTCCAGTAACTATTAGTGCCCAAGATATAAAGCTAATAATTATAGCGTTTGTTATTTGTATTCTTGGCAACCTATGGTTTGAATAAAAATTTATAACAATAGAAATAAGAAAAATGATTAAAGCAAAAATGTCAACAGTATCCAAAGGCTCCAGTGTTAATTTTAAGAAAGTATGTCGCTTAGTTTTAATTGTCATATAATTATTGCCACTAGCGTTTTGGGGCTTTTCCTAGTGCGGTTTTAAAACACTTGTCTGCCGAAATAGCATTAACAAAGATAACTGCTTATTGGGCTTTTGCAAATCGAACATTAACTAATTGTCTACTGCTATTGCAAAAAGCCCAAACCGAATGCCAAATGGGATTTAGGTTGGGTTATGCCCAGTGCTTACATTTTATTTATCCTCTTTGCTAAATACTATGTCAAGAGTAAAAATACTTTTAGAATTGTCAGACGGAACTTTAGATATCGAGCTTATTCCAACTCTATAATATGGATTGTAGTTTTGAAAGATTTCAGAAATTACTGTCATTTGTCCACGGACATTGCCATTTGAGTAAGGTGACTCACTCTTTTCTGAACTTGAGTCTTTTAAAATGGGATATAACATATTTAATATTCTTTTATACTCTATTTCAACATTGTTTTTACTAGAATAAAAATACTTTAAATTTAGAAGCATCACATCCTTAAAATCCGCCTCACCGCCTTTTTCAGTAGTCAGAGATGTATTGCCTAAAAACAACATAACCTGAATTGAATCGGGATTTGATTTAATTAGACCCTTGTCTTTTGTAATACCTTTGAAAAAGGACGAGGGTTTGAAGTTATTGAAAGTGGTGTCTGTTAGAATAAATCTCTTATCATTTACAATTATTTTACGAAGGTCTAAACGAGATTTTTCGAGAGGAAGGTTGTAAAAGATATTTTCGATAATCGGGTGAACTTGTCTGGCCTGACCTGTGTCAGCTGTTTGAGTTATTTTTTCGGTTTGTGGATTTTCAGTTCCATAGTAACAAGATGTCGTACCTAACGCTGCTGTCAAGGTCGTAACATAAATTAAAAGTATTTTCTTCATTGTCTTAATGTTATTGTCATGCCTATTAGGTCGTTATAGCATTGGCACTAACGTTTTCGCGGCTTGCTTCAGATCATTTTGGAACCGTTGTCTACCGAAACGTTTAAATAAAGATACTATGTTTCTATGCATTTGCAAAGCGAAAATAAACGCCTTTCGCGGAGCGACCTTGAATTTGCATCCCGAATATTTTCGGGATTGATGTCGCCCACATAAGTTTTAGGTGCTGTTTAATTAAACTTTCTTCCATTCCCACCACATATAATGTCCTTCGCGTTCAAATGCTTGGAATTTTTGTTCGCATTTTAAACATTTACATATGTAGTAATCTATCCACTTATTTTCAATGCGAATAACATTACTAATAGATATATTACTTTTATCTCTTTCTCTATTAGGGTTATTGCATTCGTACTTATAGTCAGAGTATAAAGAACAAGGGCATCCTTTGTCTGATGCATGAAAGTCAATTATTTCTAATGCGTAATCTACAAAGCGTTTATTTGGTGCAAATGCTCCACCCATGTCCAGCCCATTGGTCTTATCAATAATTAGTTGCCTATAAACTTTTAGTGGTAAAACCTTTGTTTTGTCTTGTGAAAACGAAATGATTTCACAAGCGCCAGTTCGTATTCTAGAGATGTCTTTTGAAGTAATGTCTTGAATTATTTGGTCTGTTGTCATTTGTCATTAAATTGAACCTAACGTTTTCGCGCTAAGCAACGGTTTGTCCCGATAGCTATCGGGATTGATGTCTGCCAAACTGTTGCCTTAGCATGTGTTAGCACAGTTATTATTTTTTGTTATTGCTAATATCAAAGTCTTTTTTATAAATTTTATACTTTTTATACAAATATTTTTGTCGGATTTTAAAAACACCAAGAAATTTCTCTTTAGGTTTTTTGTCACAATTACAAGCGCTTCTAATTTTTTGTTTTCTTTTATATTGATTAATGTTTTTATTATCAATAATTAAAGTATCGCCATTTTTACTATACACTTTCAATTTAATTAATGGGTCGTCTTTTGGACAGTTGTATGGAAATGTAACGACTTTCTTTTTCTTTTTTATTTTGCCATTAACACTATATAATGGGCAGTTATAACTTAGAGTTGCCGATTTAATTTTCAATCCATTTTTGAGTTTAACTTTAATTTTTCTTTTATTAGGTTTAGGTCTGTCGCAATTAATTCTTCCTGGGCAATAAATCATCAATTTATAGAACTCTTTTCCGTTAATCTTAACAATTTCTATTTTGTTACTTGAATTTCGCCAAGTATTATTACGAGTAAATGTCCATAGAGTCATTGGTTGTTGAGAAAGGCAAACAGGAACAGGAAGAAAAATAATAATAGGAGTTTTAATACAAGTATCAGAGCAAAAACTTATGTCAATCATACCGCCGCTTTCAATTGGATTTCCTTTTTCGTCAATTGTCCTTAGTCCAGATTGCTGAACAGACCTTGCGTCCAGATATTCTTTGTATTTGAAGCAATGTTTAATTTTTTTGTAATAGCATTTGTTAATTTTAATCATTGTTCCTGCTTCAGAAAAAATTGTAGTGTCATCCATACACGGATCAACAAAAACAATAGGTTCTTTTTTTTCTTCTATTGTTTTAGTCTCAATAATTGGCTTGTCATACCATACATTAACAACAACTTTTCTCATTGCATTTAAAGAAGCTCTCTTGTCTTTTGATTCTCCTTTGCCAGTTATATTCTTATTTTCAGTCTTTATTGTTTTGGCTGTTGTTAGCGCTCTTTTATAAGATAATTTTTTGTTAAACGATGCTTTACCAACTGTATCAGCATACCCATCAACTGTGATTTTAGCAACATGCTTTGTATGAAGTTTGTCAATGGTTTTTTGTTGTATTGAAGTCAACTGACTTTGTCCGCTTTTGAAGTAAATAGTTACAGTAGTGTCTTGCCCAAAATTAACTAGACTCAAATGGAGGAAAATATGAATTAGAATTATTTTTGTCATAGGGTGTCTTTCTAATAATTGGTGCTAACGGTTTCGCGCTAAGCAACGGTTTGTTCCGATAGCTATCGGGATGAAACAGTGTCTGCTGAAACGTTATTAACAAAGATAACTTTTTAATGGAGTTTTTAAAATGAAAAGAAATGGGTGTGGCTGGTGATGGGAGGAGAAAAACCTGAAACGCTGTCAGAGTTCTCTAAAGTGCTGTCAGAGTTTTCTAAAACCCTGTGCGAGTTTCTTAAAGTGCTGTCAGAGTTTCCTAAAGCCCTGTGTGAGTTTCCTAAAGTGCTGTCGGAGTTTTCTAAAGCCCTGTGTGAGTTTCTTAAAGTGCTGTCGGAGTTTTCTAAGTCCCTGCGTTAGTTATCTAAAGCCCTGTCAGAGTTTTCTAAATCCCTGTGCGAGTTTTCTAAAGTGCTGTCGGAGTTTTCTGCTTCACTCCTACTCTTTCTCTCTCGGGGAGAGGGGAAAACAAAAACCCTCCGTTATTTATTTTAATAAGGGAGGGTTTTTGATTGTATGATTTATTTACTTTTTAGGACTAGCGTCCTTTTGTGAATTTTATCTTAGAGATTTGTTTGTACTCGGGACTTGTGGCACCGAATACTGATTTTACATAGGCTTTTACGTCTTTTACGGTATCGCATAGGCCTGTTCCTGCCAGGTACAGGGTTTTGTTTCGGGCGATACGTGCATTGCTGTATGCGGTTGTTGCATTAATTACTGCTGTGTTGGTGGTGGTTAAGGATGTCATTAATGCATTTAAGGCGGGAAGTTTTAAGGCTGTTTCGTTTGGTAAGTATAATGGTTCTGTTGTGAGCAGGGCAATTATTTTACCGTAATGATCCATATAGCTATCGTAACTTAATTGTGCTGCCGAGATGTTTGTGTCTGTTGGTTCGGGTAATGGATCGGAAGGGGTTGGTGCGGCTACTTTGCCGGCATCTGCTTTGGTTAATTTGCTGCCTGCGCGTTTGCCCTGTACTTTACGGTTTAGTGTTTTGAAATCGTTGATGGTTTGGCCGGAGGCTCCACATGCTATTAGTGCGTTAAGGATTTTGGTACCTAGGGGGCGAAGTGGTTCGAAAGCGATCTCGCGGGCATTGGTGGCGTTGTGAAATGCCGTGAGGGTGGTGTTGACTGCTGCTATATTGGCTTTGGCCGTGGCAAGCAGTGTGTTTAAGTTTGCTACTTTGATTGCAGCTTTTGACGGATTGTAGGTGGCTCCGTAACCCACGCAAAAGGAGATTAAATCTTCTAAGTTTGCGACATTTTTTGAATGCCCTGTTTCATAATAGGTGTTCATATTATTGAATTTTATTTTTTTTGGTATAACGAACATTCGTTCCAAAATTGCCGGGTGCGCTGTTAAAGTTTTGTTAAAAATTGAGCGTGTTTTTATGATGTAATTTTTTGCCGATGTATTGTTATTTTTTTACGATAATAATTTTGGGAGGCGTGTTGTGGGAGGCGAGTAGAAAGAGCCGAGCATAAAAAAAGCCACCGGATGGTGGTTTGAGGTTGGGAATGTGGGGAGAATTCACATAATTTTCTAGTTTAATTTATATTAATTATATTTAGAATAGCAATAACGCTTAAATGATTGGATTAATAGATATAGATGATTTTACGGAATTTAATCACAAAAACAGTTTTGATACAGGTAACAAGCTGTTGTGTTCTATTGAAAGTAAGTTAAATATAAAATTAAATGACCTTAAATATATTAAGCGTCTAGGAACCGACGAGTTCATTTTTAAATGTGAAGGCTCTTATTCTAAAAATTCTAAAAATCTTGCAAATTTAATGAGTGAATTATGTGATGAAGCAGGATTAACAATTTCAATCGGAATTTTGAATGATGAAGAATCAATCAATGAAATAACAATAAAAAAATTAAAGGCTTGTGTATATATAGTGAAACAGAATGGAAAAAACAAAATATACGTTGAATAATGAGATACGCACTAATAGATAATTCGACTTTAACTAGTGTTCAACGAATACTTGGTGAAATAAAAGTAAGTAGTAAATCAGTAATTGATAATGACATAATAGCTTTTGAAAATTACATTCAAGCAATTTTATTTTATGATGATTTAATTTGTATTGATGATTATAAAGATGAATATAAATCAAAACGAGCTCAATCATTTCCAAATGTCAGATTGATTCCTAAATCTTTTTTTGATTATAATAAGTTTAATCAACTTGCTTCAGAAGTCACAAATGACATAGTTTTAGAAATTAGAAGTGGAAAAATAACTGACAAAGATTTTAAAGATTATTTTGACCGATTACAAATGACTTTTCAATTCACTTGGGATATGTCTTCGAGTGACTTTTTTTTAACTCAAAAAATGCTACTTGGGAAGTCGATGCTTAGTAAAGATGAGTTTAGTAAAATGCATTCGTATCTGTTTAAAGAATATAATGAACATTATGAAAGCGCTAGTGGATTTTTAAATAAAATACCAAAATTATATGATAAAGAAGGGAACGAAATTAAAATCGATGGAGATGGGAAAATTCATAATAGTTCAGATGGAGATGGTATTTCAGGGCAATTTAAAAGATTAGTTTCAAGTCTCAATTGGATGTCCCATAGAACTGCATTTTATTCATTGGCAGCAGAATATCTTCAGGCGGATTTATTTATACAACCCAT
>JACQAK010000016.1 GCA_016194985.1 Bacteroidota bacterium | reverse complement strand
ATCAAGGAACGTGAAACCGAATTAAACGCTGCCCATAAATTAGCGGTAGAACAATTACATAAAAGCTACAAATACAAGCAAGAATATTTGCAACGTATTTTAAATTTCTTTACGATAGGCAGAGTATTATCTTATCCTGTATTCACATTTGATAATGGGCAGGAAACCATTTTTGCGGTTAGCTTGGGTGTAATGATTGATAAGAAAAAGAAAAATCCGTATGCACCTAGTGCTATTAAAGTTCGTTTAGCAATCGCCAGTAGTAACAAGTATATCGCTATGCCAGCCAGTTTTAATGAGGGCATTTCTAAAATCATGGCAGCGAGTATGGATAACAAAGAAATGTCGCAAGAGGATTTATTGATGGAATGGGATAATGAAATCAAACAAAAAACCAAAGACAGAGGGATTCGTTACATCATTACTGGCAACCTCTTACAAGCCTTTGGAACGGAGAGCGGAAAATTAGTAAGCTATACAACACAAGAGGGACAAACCAAGAAAGGTATTTTAATGCCAGAGGAATGGCAACCTAAAGATATGGGACAACGCAAAATTACTGTTCCGATTATCAAAGCCTTGCCATTATTAAAATCCATGAGTAATGGTTCTGCGATGTACGCATCAAATGAGATTGCATTTTTTGAAGCTGGGGATAAATACAGAATCATTGTGCCATTATCTCGCTCCAGAGGTGGGGATATTTATACAGATAAGGATTTAATGGCATTGCTTACTAAAGGTATGTTTGAGAAAGCATCAGATAAAATGGCGGGCTATTTACCAAAAGAAAATATTGAAGCCTTTGCCACCATTCTGCAAAACAAATTCGGAGTAAGTGTGGCTATTGGAATGAACCAATTATCCTTAGTTAAAAGCGATACCGTCAAAATTTCCACTCGAAAAAAAATTGTGTTACCGCCAGAGGATAACGACATAGATGTGGAGCGCATCCGCATTTTAGAATTAGAAGCTGAAGCCTTAATCCTTGAATTAGAATTGATATAACCATTAAACGACAACACCCATGATAACCATTGAAAATTATAAAGACACCGTTAAAGGCATTAACTTTTCTCAACTGCCTGTTACCTTTTGGAAGGGGCATGACTTCGTTCAGAAATCTTCTGAGAATTATAGTAATTGGGATGCTTACCATAAAAACGAAACCATCAAACGTGTGATGGATGCTTATTTCGCCAAACTGGATGAGCATTTACAAAAGCACCCGATTAAAGGTAAAACTACTATTGCACTGGTGGAACATTCTGAACCAGAAAGAAAGGCAGAAACAAAAACGCCTGTACAACGAAAAACACCAATCCATAAAGCTGTTCAGCCTGAGAGCCATGATGACGATATGGATTATTCTTTTGTGGAACGCATCCCTGAAGAAATTCGTTTTATGAAACGTTATATCTCCATGAATGGCAAGAAAAAAACAAAAGAAGATTTGTTACGTTTTATCAATGCTTTACACCGTGCCATAATTGAAAAGAAAGTGCGTAAATCTTCGCCTTACTCTAAACAAATTGAGTACATGCAAGACAAGCTTGTGAAAACGTATAATGCCATGACAAAAGCTCTAACCGTTGAGATTGGCGAGAAAACTATTTTAGAATTTAAGAGCTTGATTATGCAAGAAAAGGTTATGCCGTCCGTTAACCTGATTAAACGTTACATTAACTTAAATGGTAAATACAACGTTAAGGATAAAGCTAAATTATTAATGGATGCTATGCAACGTGCATCTAAGTTGAAAAAAGTAACCAAGACTGATAAGTATGCTAAGTTATTAGATACCATGTTTGCCAACCTTAACGCATACGTTAAAAATAAATCTCAAAAAATATTGAGCATCCAGCAAACAGAATTAAATGGTTTAAATGGCGTATTGGGTTGCGCTTGTGAAGTTAATGGATTAGAGGGGATTGAGGAAGTGAATGCAATAGAAGAAACGGCAAACCCTGTGAACGAAATTCCTGGCGTTATGAGTAGCATGGATTTTAGAAACGTGCAATTTAAAACGTTAGGTTTTGTAGGCAAGTATCGTAAACTGATAGGAGATCCGTCAAAGGGTTTTAGTGTCATGGTGTATGGTAAACCGAAAATGGGTAAATCATTTCTTTGTGTGGACTTCGCTGGATATTTAGCCAGAAATCATGGTAACGTTCTTTATGTGGCTAAAGAGGAGGGTTTGGATATGACTTTACAGGATAAGTTAAAAGCAAAAGACGTGGCGCATCCTAACTTATTTGTAGCGGAAGAAATTCCCAGTGATTTAACGCCTTATGACTTTATCTTTTTTGATAGTGTCAATAAGCTTGGCTTATCTACTGGCGACCTTGAAACGTTAAGAAGTAATTATCCCTCAAAATCGTTTATTTACATCTTCCAGACCACTAAGGAGGGAAATTTCAGAGGGGCGAATGAGTTCCAGCATGATGTGGATGTGGTTATCCAAGTGCCAGAAAAGGGTTTAGCGGTTCAAAATGGTAGGTTTAATCAGGGAGGGGAAATGCGGATATTTGAGGAGTTGGAATATCGAGAAGCAGCGTAAAATAACCTCTTGTTGGGTTTGAAAAATGAAACGTTTTTTCTAAATTTACTAGAATAAATAAATTAAAAATGGCAAAAACAGCTTCAACTTCAAAACCTCCTGTGAAAAATGGCCCAAGCCAAACAGGAAATTCATCAGGCAAAGGACGTGGTAATAACCCTCCTGCAAAACCAAAAAAGTAATTTGATAAAAGGCTGGTTTATCCAGCCTTTTTAATTTAAACAATGAAAATGGAAAAACTAATAACAGGATTTGCAGATGAAAATTTAACAGGGATGCCTGAAGTTTTATATAAGTATAGAGATTATGGAGATAAGTGGCATAAAAGGTTATTGTTTAATACGGAGTTGTATTTCACATCGGCTGACAAATTTAATGACCCTTATGATGCTTCACTTCCTTTTGAATATAAACAAGAACAATTGACACCAGAAAATATTTTTCTGAAACATTCACAAATGCTGAAAAAACAGTACCCTCAAATGAGTGAAACTGAAATTCATAATATTTCCTATGAACATCAGATAGCTGGTACAATTAATGATAAAGTTTTACAAGAACGTTATTCGGATAATGTTAACAAGGATATCTATAAAACCTTTGGTATCGTTAGTTTAGCCAGCGAACCTACAAATCTTTTAATGTGGTCACATTATGCTAATTGCCATACAGGGTTTTGTATTGGGCTAGATACAAAATTCATTTTTAAGAATTTTCAACCCTCGTTAAATCAAGTTATGTATTCGGATGATATTCCAAAAATTGACTTATTTGAAGATATGATAGTTTTCTTTGTAAAGTTGCTGTGTACAAAATCGAAGCATTGGGAATATGAAAAAGAATATAGATTTATAAGTAGGGATTTTGTAAATAAATCTATGGATATAACTGAATGGGGATTAAAAGAAATTTATTTAGGTGCTAAAATGCCTCAACAAGAAAAACATAAATTGATTGAAGAATTAAAAAAACAATATTCCAAAATTAAAATATTCGATTGCTCTCTTAATAATGCTGAATTCAAGGTCGATACAATGCAAGTGTATTAGTTATATTGTAAAACATCAACCTTTCTTTTTATTATATTCGTATAAATTTAGATAACTCTATATAGTATAATTCATCATGGATTTGAAACAATTAAAAAATCTGGCTGCAAAGAATGAAGTAAGAATTGATGACCATGCTGGGCATAAATCCAAGCCCGCCCATTTTTACAGTTCACTAAGAGATGCTTTTGGATTCTATTTTAATACCTTTCAAACAAAAAATGAATCTTATGATTTCTATATAAGCTCAACATCTACTACAATTAAAAAAAATTTAAAAATTCTTGAAAGTCAATTTCTGGACGTAGAAAATACAGTTCTATGTTTAGTTGCTTTTGAAAGATTTTTTGAACTTTTCCTAAAAGATATTCTTAGCAAAACGAATCCCAAACTCACCTATAAAGAGCATTACAGAAATAAATCTAACTCAACATGGATGATGCTCGATAAAATAAAAAATAAAAGATTTGTACCAAATAGACCTGATGGTAAAAGAATCCATAAAATTCCATTTAGAGAAACTATCAACCGATTTTATGATTTGATAAATTACTCAAATGACCCTACTAAAAAAAACCATGCGATAGTAAAAAGATTTTCAAAAGTCTATAAAAATTTTCAATTCCTTGATGACAATGATTTTAAAGCAACATTAGAATTTCTCAATTGGTATAGAGATAATATTTTACATGATGGCAATAAACTGCCAAGACTTCGATTCTTAGATTTCATTATAACTCAGAGAGTAATTCCGATAGCTAATAAAATTTTAGCTTCCGAACCAACAATTCCTTCTGACTGGTTATATTTTACAAAGACTATTTCCGGTATAGAAATTTTAACTTCTATGCTTAATATAGGGTTTAAATTAAGAAACTCTAAAACGGAAAATAAAATAAATGAAACGTATAACGCTCTTCTTTGTATTGGACATTTAAAGGAATTGGGTAGGGCAAATATGAAAATGAATAATGCACTAAGAAACAATCGTTCTGCATACGAATACAATTACAATGATATTTTTGGCAGGGGAAAACGATTTGCATTAGCTGAAAAAAAGAATCATAAAAATGCTAAAGAAATTAAGATTTGCCCCTGCTGCAACGTTAATTCATTAGTTCATTATACTATTTTGGGTAAAGACCTCGACATGCCGCAGAATAATGATATTGAATGGTTAAAATGCTATACGTGTGATTATTATATTAGATATAACGTTTTTGATTTGCATTATTTTAATCCAGAATTAGAAAAACACTTTAATTATTAAAAAAAAACGATGGACACAAGAATGCAATTAAAGGTAATTATTGACTATAATGAAGTCTATGGTTCTTCTAAATCAATGGAGGATGCTCTTGATTTAATAAAGGATATTCCTTCAGTAACACTCATTTCTTATATTTCTGGATTTAACATCAAACTATATTTAAAAGATGTAGGTATTGAGGCGCATGAAATCCAGATTCAACTATTAAATAATTTAATCGTTAAGGCAGGGGAAGATACAATTGAACGATTTAAAGTCATATTTCAAAATCATCTGGATAAGGGGCATTGGCCTGTTGTTATATGGCGATATTCTAATTTGTTGTTTTATGAATTAATTTTCAAAAAACACAATTCCCTTAAAGCAAGGGATTTGACAAATGAGGAAGCAAAACGGGTTCTTGACGCTTATTTGATTATCAATACCATAACAAGCAATAGATTTAAAATTAGTGAGAATGAAGTAAAAGAGGCCGCAAAGAATGAAGAAACAGAAAGTATAATACTCCCAAATTTTATTTATCAGAAGGACTATACTTCGACTACTGATTTTTCAAATCAACTAACCAGAGGTGTGAAGCTTTTTGAATATTTGGAAAAATCAGAAAAATATTCCCAATATATTGAGGGGTATTACAAGTTACTGAAAGTTAAAAACAGTAATGACCTATTTCATAATATACTTACTGTTTTCACTCAAGTTAATATTACTGGAGATATTGCACAACGACATCAGATAATTCCTTTGTGGAATTTGGAAGGATTTATAAACACTTCCTATATTAATACTTTGGCAATAAACCCTTTTATTAATTCCTATGAAGCTGATGTAAATTTTTCATTGTTAAGAAATCACATCCTTTATGAAGTAGGAGGAATAAAATTAATCTATTTTCTTCTGGATATTAATTTTCTAATTGATTTACTTTACAAAGCCCAAATTTTTGCATTTAAAGATTACATTAAAAATCAGGGGTATAAAGGAAACTTTCTTGCTGAAAAAGGTAAGGAGTTCATGGAAGACATTTATTTTAGGCTAATAATGGAAAAATGCTTTCCTCACTTAATTGGGTTTTCTGGAGATAAAGCAATAAAAAAAGATAAAAATGAAATTTCAGATTACTATTTGAGAAAAAATGAGAAAATTGCTTTAATAGAATTTAAAGATGTTCTTCTTGGTGCGGATGTAAAGGAAAAAGGAGAAAAAGACGGTTTATACTCTGCTCTTGATACAAAGTTTTATGAAAATCAAAAAAAAGACCCAAAGGGAATAAGACAATTATTGAATGGTATCGAGTACATAGAAAACAATCAGATTGAATTTGATAGTTTAATACATTTAGAGAAAATAGAAATATACCCTATTGTTATATACACAGATTTGTCATTTGGATATGAAGGCGTCAATAAAATACTTAATAAAAAATTCAGGGAGGAGTTAGCTAAAAGAAGTTTTAATAAAATTGAGGTTAAAAATGTTACATTTATTAATCTCAGTTTTTTTGAATTGCATGAAGACTATTTGAAGCAAAATAGATTGGATTTATTTAAAATGATTGATGAATTCCATCTTCATGTTTCCAATAAAGATGTTTCAACAACCCCATTTGAAGTTTTTAGTAGATTCTACATGCAAGAAAATATTAAAAAAGATTTAGGTAATCCATCATTTATGCTTGAAGTCATTAAAGATTTTTTTCCTGAAGCAAAATTATAAGCTTAATATAAATCGAAACAATACCCCTTATCCTCTGTTAATCAACTCTTTAATATTAGATAAAACCTTTAATTCTTCAAGCATTTGGTTGGACATTTGGTCAGCTGGGTTCACATAAGAGAATACCTAATTCTCTTATTAAAAATTAAAGAGCCTCTCAAATTTAATTTGAGAGGCTCTTTTGCTATGAAAGGAATTATTGTAGGATAACGTACATTTCGGAAGATGAAAACAATAAGCAGCTCTCCATAGTATATGCTAAAAATAAAAAGAGACTACCCATCATGAGTAGCCTCCTTTTTTGTAGCAGAAGATTACTAAACTATCTCCATCCGCCCCCTAATGCCTGATAAATATTTACCAAAGCATTCATTTGTTGCTTTTTGGTTTCAATCAGTTCAATTTTCGATTCCAAAGCATCTCGTTGCGTTAATAACACTTCCATATAATCAGCTCTGGCCGATTTAAATAAGGTTGTAGAAATATCGATAGACTGTGTTAAAGCCTTTACCTGCTTATCTTTCAGGTCATAGCTCTTTTTCAGGTTACTGATATTGGATAACTGATTTACTACTTCGATATGTGCTCTTAAAATAGCACGTTCGTAGTTATAAACTGCCTGAACCTGTTTTGAATTAGCCGAATAGAAATTGGCCTTAATAGCATTTCTGTTAATCAGTGGTGCAACTAAATCGCCTGCCAGATTATACAACAACGATTGAGGCGTTTGTATCAGATATTGCGGGTTAAAAGCGCGATACCCGGCACCGGCAGTAATAACAAACGAAGGATAAAACTCCGCTTTTGCGACTTTTACATCCAGTTTGGCTGCTATCAGAGCTTGCTCGGCTTGTTTTATATCTGTACGATTGGATAATAACTGAGAGGGAACTCCCGAATGAATAGAGTCAATAACCAAATCCGTAAAATTCTGAGAATTTCTGGCAACTGTTTGAGGGAATCTACCTACCAGAAAATTAATTCGATTTTCTGTTTCCGTAATTTGCTGCATAATATAATACTGACGGCTTTGTGTTTTCAGTACCTCTGCTTCAAATCTTCTTACGGCTAATTCAGTTACTCTGGCAGATTGCTTCTCTAATTTTACAATCTCAAGCGAACTTTGATACAACTCAATATTTTTTTTCAGGATCTCCAACTGATTATCGAGGGCTACCAATTCGTAATAAGAATTGGCTATTTCAGAGATCAGATGAGTAACCATAAAGTTTTTACCTTCAACCGTTGACAGGTATTTGTATAAAGCTGCTTTTTTGGCATTACGAAGTTTTTTCCAGATATCGATCTCCCAGGACACATTAACACCAAATACATAATTCTGTAAAGGATCAGGAAACGCTTTTCCCGGCATGATCTCGTTAGTAGCATCACTTGCTCCCTGACTGGTATATCTGCCTACCTTCTCTACTCCTGCTCCTAATCCGGCATTCATAAAGGGTAAAAAAGCCCCTCTTCTTGCTCTTACATCATTTTTAGCAATTTGTATCTCCTGTAAAACAATATTTAACTCCTGATTTTTTTTCAAGGCAGAATCAATCAATGCCGCCAGTTGAGGATCTTTAAAAAAATCCTTCCACTTTGTTTGCGCGGTATTAACACTGTCTTTCGAATTATTGTAGCTCTCAGGAACTGTTTTGTTCTCTTTTTTATTAACGATGGCCAGATTTTTACAGGCCAAAAACGTTACCGATATGCAGGCTATGCCTACATACTTATATATTGTTCGTTTAGTGTTCATCTTCTTCTTTCTCTTCTGTTTGTGGGAAATCGTCAATTTTATGAACTAAATCCTCGGTTAATGAACTATCATCTTCGTTTTTAATCAACTTACGACCTTCTGCCAATGAGCCAAATATGTAATATAATCCAGGGACGATGATTACCCCAAATATGGTTCCGAACAACATCCCTCCTAAGGCAGAAGAACCAATTGTTTTATTTCCGATAGCTCCGGCACCATGTGCAAAAACCAATGGAATCAACCCTGCAATAAATGCAAAGGATGTCATCAGAATCGGACGGAAACGTACTTTAGCTCCTTCGATAGCGGCATCTATAACGGTAGCGCCCTGACGTTGTTTTTGCACCGCAAATTCCACAATCAATACCGCATTCTTACCGAGCAAACCAACCAACATAACCAATCCTACCTGGGCGTAAATATCGTTTGCCAGCCCCATGCCTTTAATCAACAGGAATGACCCAAACACCCCGGCAGGGAGCGAGAATACAACTGATAACGGAATAATAAAGCTTTCATACTGTGCTGCCAAAACGAAATACACAAACACTAATACGATAATGAAAATATAAATTGCTTCATTTCCTCGTCTGGTTTCATCATACGAAAGAGCTGCCCAGTCAATATCATAACCGTGAGGCAAAGATTTTGCAGCCACTTCCTGCACTGCTTTAATGGCCTCACCACTACTATAACCCGGTGCAGGCCCTCCTCTAATCGCCGCTGTGTTATACATATTATACCGGTTAATTTCATTTGCTCCCTGCTTCTTTTTGATTTTCATGAATGCAGAAAAGGGAACCATTTCATCACGGTTATTCTTCACATACAGGTTCATCACATCGGATGGAAGTCTTCTGTATTCAGGTGCTGCCTGAACGAACACTTTAAAGAAACGCTGGTATTTAATGAAACCAAGTTCATATGTACTTCCTACAAAGATAGATAAGGTATTCATCGCATTACCAATAGATACACCCTTTTGCATGGCTGCCTGATTATCAATCTCAATTTCGTACTGAGGATAGTTAGCACTAAAAAATGTAAATAACCCTGTGATTTCTTTACGTTTTCTCATTTCATTCATAAAATCCGTTGTTACTTTTTCAAGTTGTTTATAATCACCGCTATTGGTTTTATCCAACAACTGCAATGCAAAACCACCCGCAGCCCCAAAGCCCGGAACAGCAGGAGGATCGAAGAATTCGATGGTTGCTCCCGGAATAGATTTTGATTTTTGCTCTAATTCCTCAATGATCTCACTAACGGTATGTTCACGTTCTGACCAGGGTTTTAAGTTGATCAAACAAGTACCTGCATTAGATCCACGACCTTCTGTTAGTACCTCATAACCCGCAATAGAAGATACCGATTTTACACCTTCTACTTTATTAATAACATCTACCAGCTTATTAGACAAATCGTTGGTTCTTTCGAGTGTTGAACCCGGAGGCGTTTGGATAATGGCATATAACATTCCCTGATCCTCACTAGGAATAAATCCGGAAGGAAGGTTATTACTAATTAAAAATATACCAATGGAGAACACCGCAAATAACCCAACAGTAACGATGCGTCGATGCGCGATTAATCTTAATAACCAAACGTATTTCCCTGTGAGTTTTTCAAATCCTCTGTTAAAGCTATCAATAAAACGGTTCAATAAATGTTTCTTACGTGGTTTTCCGTGATTGTTTTTCAATATCATGGCACATAATACCGGTGTTACGGTAAGTGCTACTACACCAGATAAGACAATAGAAGACGCCATTGTGATAGAGAACTGTCTATAGAATGTACCAACCGGACCCGACATAAATGATACGGGTACAAACACGGATACCATCAATAAAGTAATTGCAATTACTGCTCCGCTAATCTCTCCGATTACTTTTCGTACCGCATTATAGGGCGACAGATGTTCTTCTTCCATTTTAGCATGCACGGCCTCGACGACGACAATGGCATCATCCACCACAATACCAATAGCCAATACAAGGGCAAATAACGTTACCATGTTAATGGTTAGCCCAAACAACTGCATACAGAAGAACGCACCAATCAATGAAATAGGAACAGCCAATGTTGGAATCAATGTAGAACGCCAGTCTCCGAGGAAAATAAATACAACCAGGGCCACCAAAATAAAGGCGTCTCTTAATGTATGTACCACATTTTCAATTGAGGCATCCAGGAAGTTAGAAACGTCGTAACTGATTTCGTAATCCATACCCGGAGGAAAGGTTTTCTTCAGATCATCCAATTTTTCTTTCACTTTTTCAATTACCTCACTGGCATTACTTCCGTAGGTTTGTTTCAAAACCAAAGCGGCTGAAGGATGGCCGTTCATACTGGAGTAAATATCATAATACTCACTTCCCAATGCAACGGTTGCTATATCTTTCAAACGAAGGTTTTCCCCGTTAGGGTTTGATCGGATGATCACATTTTCGTATTGTTTAGGATCATTGAAACGATCGGAATATGCTAATACATATTCCAGCGCTTCTGCCTGTTTACTATCACCTCTACCTATACGTCCCGGCTTACCAATGATACTTTGATCACTTAAGGCTTCCATGACTTCATCCGGTGAAACTTTGTATGCACGCATACGATCTGGATTTAACCAGACACGCATAGCGTATTGTCTACTACCTAAAATTCTTACCTGTCCTATACCATTGATACGCTGTAATTCAGGTACCATGTTTACACCGGCATAGTTAAATAAGAATTTCATGTTAGCGTTTTTATCCTTACTGTATAGATTTACATACATCAACATACTAGGAATAACCGGGGTAATAACCACCCCTTCTCGTTGTACCAATATCGGTAATCGGTTAGTTACCTGTTGCACACGATTGGACACCTGAACCAGAGCCTGATTGATATCTGTTCCCGGGTTAAATACAACCTGTATGTTTGCTTCTCCGGCACTGGTGGCATCGGAAGTCATATATCGCATTCCCCATGCACCGTTGATCGATTGTTCTAATGGAATAATTACCGATTCGGCAAGTGATTTGGCACTCGCTCCCGGATAAGATGCACTCACCATTACCACCGGAGGAGCAACCTCGGGGAACTGTGATGTAGGCAATGTTTTAATAGCCAGTGTGCCTATAAATAATATAACAAGCGATATTACTATGGCAAGTACTGGTCTTTGAATGAATTTATTGAACATTTTCTTTTTGTTTTAAATAGTTACATTATTCAACATATACCTTAAGTTTCGGAAGAACCGTTTTTGGGTCTTCGTATTCATATTCTATCTTGTCGTTATCTTTCACTTTACGAATTCCTTCTAAAAGGATTCTTTCATTTGCCGACACCCCGTCTTTGATAATATATAAATCAGGCATTTCGGAAGCAATGGTAATTTCTCTTGAGTGTACCACATTACTTTTATCTACTACAAAAACATATTTCTTTTCCAATACTTCGTAAGTAGCTTTTTGAGGAATAATAATGGCATTTTTAAGAGGAATAGTCATTTCCACATTACCTGTTTCGCCATGTCTCAGCAATTTATCCGGATTTGGAAATGTTGCTCTAAAGGCAATGTTTCCTGTTTCGTTATTAAAATCGGCTTCAATAGTTTCTACAACTCCCGGATATTTAAACACCTGATTATTTGCCATTAACAGATTTACCTTTAGCATATTTTCTTCGGTTACATTTGTTTTGTAATTCAAATACTCCGCTTCTGGAACATTAAAATAAACCCACATTTGGCTGTTATCAGACAACGTCGTCAATAAATCTCCTTCATTCACCAAACTACCCAACCTTACCTGAAAATGATCCATAATCCCATCAAAAGGAGCTTTGATTTCTGTAAATTGTAAATGGGTTTGTGCCAATACCAATTCAGCTTTTGCCTTATCCAGTTTAGCTTTTGCCAACGCCAATTCGTTGGGAGACACTACATTTTTCTCTGATAATTGTTTGGTATTTTGGTACTCGATTTCAGCAAAATTTGCTTCTGCCTGTGCTTTTTGCATCTCGGCATTGTAAATCAAGGGCATGATCTGAAACATCATTTGCCCTTTTTTCACAAACTGACCTTCATCTACATAAATATTCTGCAGATAACCTTTTTCAAGAGCTCTTAATTCAATGTGCTGAATAGCACGGATTTGAGACACATATTCCCGGGTAATGGTGGTGTCTTTTTTCAAAGGACTGGTCACCAAAAATTTTGTTTCCTCTTCCTTTTCTTCTTTTTTTGAATCACAGCTTGTATTAAGCAATAATCCGCACAAGCTTATAAATATGAAAGTTCTGTTCATAATTGTTTTTTGTATTTAAACGGTAAAATTAATTTATTTTTTAAAGGGGGCTGTCGAACTGCAATACAGGGGGCCAAACTTTAGCGACAACTAAGAATAACCGGAAATAAACCCAGGGGTTTAAATCATTTAATCCCTGCAGGGATATGCATCATATACGAAATACCTGAAAAGCCAGATATCTGTGTGATGTAATATAAGATAAATGCTGATAAAACGGTGACTTTTGTTTCAAATCATGTCCTGCTTTATCGATGCTCAATGCATAAAAGGGTTTAACAAGTGTAAAACAATTTAATTTAAATTGATTTTCATCGTCAGGGCCTTCTTCGCAAATCTCGAGAGTGGAATATTCGCTGTTCCTTGTGTTATCGGCTACTTCCGCTGTTTTTGTTCTCTTAATCGGTGCAGAAATATGTTTACTTACAGACGCACTATTGTGATGTGTATTAAAAAAAGGAATAATACCAATATTAACAAATAACAGTCTAAAGATAAACGCGAAACAAATTAATGTAGCCGTATTTATTTTGATCCTGGTTAACATGTTCATTTTTGTATTACTTTCAGCCAACAAAAGTACAGTATGTTTTAACGTTGATAAAGCCATTCGGTAAAATTAACATTTTTTAATAATAGTCCTAATTCCAATTTTTAGATCAAAATAAGCATCAATCAAGGCTATTAAATTAGGATATGGCTACAATTCTCTGAGTTCATTCCATTTATTAATTAAAATGCCTCCCGGTTGGGAGGCATTTTAAGCATATCCTATTTTCTGTTTCTGCTAATTTTCTGTTTTAATGATTTTGTATACTTTATTATTTACTTTAATAAAATAAGCTCCACATCTCCAGTCTCTCGTATCAATGGTAATAGACTGTTCCGATGTTTTTTTCATTAACACCATTTCTCCCAGTGTATTATAGATCATGAGAAGAGTTTCTTTATCATTTGAAAAATGATTATTCCATTTCACTTCAAAAGAATGATGGAAGGGATTAGGATAAATAGCAATAGAAGCATTATCTGAATCAATAGTATTGACTCCGGTGCACAAACTCACACTTTGAGTAATACTGGCTGTTGAACTGCATAAGCCATCCGTTACCGTAACCGAATAAATCGTTGTTATACTTGGAGATATTGTAGTAGACATGGTTGTAGCGCCATTTGACCATGAATAAGTAGAAGCGCTGGAAATAGCCGTTAAAACAGCGTTTTCTCCGGTACAAATTAATGAATTGGATGTACTGGCAGAAATCGATGGTAACTGATTAACTGCTACAGCAACCGTTGTTGTTGCTTCGCACCCATTATCATACCCGGTTAAAGAATAGGTTGCATTGCTAACGGGTGATACTATTTCTGTTGCAGATGCAGAACCCGATGGCATCCATGAATAAGAAGAAGCACCGCTTCCCGTTAAGGTAGCTGTTTGTCCGGCACAGATAGTATAACTGCTGCTTGAAGCAGACACCGTTGGAGTAACATTTACTGTAATCGTAATCATTGCCGTATTACTACAAAGATTACCATCTGTTCCCTCCACCGTATAAGTCGTACTTATTGACGGCGTTACACTATAGGTTGATGCAGAAGGTCCATTTGTCCATGAGTAAGTAGATGCCCCATTAGCTGTTAAAGACAGTCCATTTCCTGAACAAACAACGGTGTTGCTTGCACTGATTGAAATGCTAGGTGTTGGATTAACACTTACCGTTATTGCCGAAGAACCAATGCAACCATTGCTATCTGTTCCGGTAACACTATAGGTCATATCCGTTGTTGGAGAAACGGTATATATAGCATTTGTTGAATTATCTGTCCATGTATATGTTGATGCACCGCTTACGGTTAATGTAGTCAAGCTATTAGGACAAATAACCAGTTGACCCGAATTGATTGTAACTGTTGGATTAGTATTTACCGTAATAGCAATTGTTGATGAATGAGTGCATCCATTAGTACTTGTACCCGTTACCGAATAAACAGTGCTTGTTGATGGCGTTACGGTGTAGGACGCATTATTAGTTCCTCCTGTCCATGTATAAGACGTAGCTCCTCCTGCATTTAATGTTACGGTTTGCCCTTCGCAAATAGTTGCCAGGTTAGTTGTAGCAACAACTGTAGGTGTTGGTAAAACCGTGATTACTTTAGCATTCGAAATTGCAGTGCAACCATTAGCATTAGTGGCATACAACTCATATGTACCATTTGCTTTTGCATAGAATGAAGCAGTAGTTGCATTTGCAATACTGTTAGTATTGTTTTTCCATTGGTAATTAATTCCTGATTTAACCGGTGTATTTAATAAAACAGAATCAGAAGAACATATAGATAATGCTGAAGCTGTAATGGTGACATTATCACACAGGTTTAGTTTACGGCTTCTTGGAAATGAAAATACATAAATATAACTTTTCACATTTGTTAAGGATGCTACTCCATCTGAGTTATTAGAAATGATCCCAAAATCGTTATCATTAGCGATAGCTATACAGGTATCATTAATAATCGTTAACCCTTCTTTCTTTTCAATAGCCGGATCATAACCATTTGCCACCAAATCAATCAATAATGTTTTTTTAGCTACTGTAACACCATTAGCGGCTGCAGTGGTTGAATCCAACAATTGTTCAAATGATTTCGTGCCACCTGCATATACCAAATGATTAACAGGGTTGATAGCTGTAGCTGTTGACACATCTACCAGATATACCTTTCCGTAGGATTCGGTAGAACTTTTACCGTGTTCCAAAATCAAAACCTCATGATCGTTCACGGCCACGGCATCCCCAATATAACGTTTATCATTTTTAATAGAACTTAAAGCACCGCTTGCCGGTACTGCATCATGTTGGTAACCCAGCATACGTGTTGTATTATTCTGTGCATTGATTTCTACAAAGCGATGCAAACGTGTATTCTTTTTTAAGTTAGCATCACTTGCCGGAAACAAGATCGTATTTTGAATAAATCCATATACTTTTTTATTAGGAGTAAATGCCACACCTTCGAATCCTTTATTTGGATTTCTGTATTTAAAGATCGTATCAATAGCCATATCTTCAGCCTGAGCACCCGGCAAGCCTCCAAAAGGAGCATAACGGTTTATTACCTTACCGTCATTAGTCGTATGCCATATGCTCACGCCATATTCTTCTGATACCCAAAAATCATTATCATTCCCATCAGTAATACCTTCGGAATCAATCCCCCAGACATCAGGCATCCCTAAAGTACCTGCGGTATCCAACAAGGCAATTTCTCCTGTTCCGCCGGTTTGTGTTGGATTAATAAGTCCTGTAGTTGAACTGTTATCAGGGCGTTTAAATGCAAAGGATGATAAATACACCAATGAGTCGCCCTGTGCCTTAAAGCGCATCACATTCGGATTAAATGCAGGCAATGCAAACAGCTTTGCTGTATTATTAGAGCCTCCCATATCTATGGCATAGTGATTATTATTTGCGTCCAAATTTGGTCCTCTGTCTGTAATAACATAAAACTCATTCGATGTTCCTTTAATATAATTGAGTCCTGAAAAACCTCCGTTAGGAATGGCTAATCCCTGATAGGTGCCTATTGTTTGGGGATGATTCCATGTATAATGCTTTACGGTGATACCTGTATTCAGTAATGTAAAATTCTGAGTGATTGTCATGGTATTAGCTGCCAAATCAGTAATCCCCGTAATGCTCAATGTATGAGTAACTCCTACAGGGAGAGGCGACGATAAACTAATAGCGGCTGTATCGCCGGATGCATTTAACGTAATCGTATTAATTACAACTGCCGGTGTAAAGGTATAATTAGATATTGTCGTAGCCGAAGCTACTGTTACTACTTCACTAAATTTTACTTTCACCAAAGTGTTACCATTTAAAACTGCCGAAGATACTGTAGGAGGGATTACATCGCCTGTTACCAGAGATATCGAACTCGTTCCATCTGTCATGGTAGTAGTAGTTGAAAATGCTCTTATTGTTGACCATGTGTTTGAGGTTAAATTAAAAGTTCCGGTAGCTTTAATAATATCTCCGCTGGCCGGATCAGGAGCTGTGAAACTTGTCCCTTGCAATTTACCTCCGTTATACCTATCGTTGATTGGCAACTGATAACCTGCTGTACCACCTGACACAGTTGCAGAACCAATAGCTGAACCATAAAACAGGGCATCCACCGGAACTGTTGAATTTGTTAATGTAGAAATATCTGCTGCAAACACAGCCACACCATCGGCATTAGAGCCTCCGTTACCAAATACACCGGCACTATTAGCTGTTCCAAAGGCATCACCGGCGGTTGTACCTGTATTGATGATTCTTAATTTTGTTCCCAGTGGCGCCATAGAAGAGCCTCCTACATAAACCACATCCCCTGTGTTTACAGTTCCCGTATTAATGCTAAATCCATACGACAATGCACCACCAGAGACCCAACCACCTGAAGTAGCTGTTCCGTTATTACAAACCACAACGCTGTATGGTGTTATAGAAAAGTCGATGAATTTACTGGCCCTGAATTCCACATATTCAAATGGAGAATCTGTTCCTGCGGGATTGGATAAAATTTCTGAAATAATTAAACCCGGATTCTGGGCTTTTAATCCGGTTAATAGTGAAAAGCAAAATGAAAATAAAATGCCTGCTTTTTTAAGTAATGGTTGTTTCATGTAAGAGATTTATTGATTGCTCAAATCTCCTGATTAAGATTAAACATCAATTTAAGCCAAAATCATCAAACCATTAAATGACGAAGTCTTAACGTTAAAGTGAGGTTATTTAATTAAGTGTGATATGTAAAGCGCAGCTAATAATTAATTTACATGGAATTGTGCTATAGATGTAATTATTTGATGCATTTAACAAGAAACAGAATTAAGATTTTCTATTAATCCTTGCCGGCTATTGATTAAGTATCAAACTAACAAGACCATTGCTCATTTTAAAAATCAATGCAATTAAAAATTCATAAAAAATAATTACTTTTATCTAATGCAGTCAAAAACACAAAACGTAAAAGATTATATGAAAGAACTTCCGGAAGAAAGGGTTCCTCATTTTTCAAAATTAAGAGAGACAATTCTTAAAAATATCCCCAAAGGCTTCGAAGAATGCATGAATTACGGCATGATTGGATATGTTGTTCCCCACTCTATTTTTCCGGATGGCTATCATTGTGATCCAAAACTACCCTTACCATTTGTGAGTATAGCCTCTCAAAAAAACTTTATAGCGCTTTATCACATGGGTATTTATGCTAATCCGAAATTACTGGATTGGTTTGTAAGTGAATACCCTAAACACTCAAAATCCAAATTGGATATGGGCAAAAGCTGTATCCGTTTTAAAAAAGCCGATCAAATTCCATTCGATCTGATCGCTGAATTAATACAAAAAATAACTGTAAAAGAATGGATCAAATTATACCAGGATAGTTTTTTGAAATCAAAAAATAAATAAGATATGCATTCAGGAAGAAGATTTACTTTAAAGGAAGTTATATATTGGACAAGAAGAGATATCTTTCTTTTTACTATTGTAGCAACTATTCCAACATCACTGTATTATTTTTTAAACATTAAATGGTTAGTTATTCCATGGGTAGCGATTGGCTTGATTGGTACCGCAGCAGCCTTTTTGATTGGGTTTAAAAATACCCAGACCTATAACCGACTGTGGGAAGCCCGACAAATATGGGGATCTATTATAAATACCAGCAGAGCCTGGGGCATACTTGTAAAAGATATGGTAAAATCCGATAAATCGGAAATACAAACATTGATATACAGACATTTGGCCTGGCTCACAGCATTAAGATACCAAATGAGAGAACCACGTATTTGGGAAAATGCCGAACTAAAAAGCAACAAGGAGTATGCCCGCTTTTTTAAAGTACCGGAGAAAGAAACACCGTTGGAAACTGAATTAAAAAAGTTTTTGAGTAATGAAGAGCTAACGTACATATTAAGTAAAAAAAACAGAGCCACCCAGATTATCAGTTTACAATCAAAACATTTGCGATTACTCAAAGAATCCGGTAAGCTCTCTGAATTTGATTTTATTGAGTTAGAAAAAACATTAACGCTGCTTTATGATCATCAGGGCAAATCCGAACGGATCAAAAACTTTCCCTATCCCCGACAGTTTGCTACTGTTAATCAAATGTTCATCCGGCTATTTATTACAGTATTGCCATTTGGTATACTTCAGGAATTTGGTAAGCTCACCAAAGATTTAGGAGAAAATTTTATATGGGTCACTGTTCCCTGTTCGCTGATTGTAGGATGGGTATTTTATATGATGGAACGAATTGGTGAAGCCACCGAAAATCCTTTTGAAGGAAGTGCCAATGATGTGCCTATCAGTAATATCAGTCGTACCATTGAAATTGATTTAAGAGAAATGCTGGATGAAACAGATATTCCTCCGGCTATTACTCCCATTAATAATATTTTAATGTAAGCTTGTTTTTATCTTTAAACAAAAAAGTCCTCACTTTCTTCGTTGGGGACTTTTTTTATTGAAGTATTTTAGTAAATTTAACGTTACTAAACCATAAAGTTGTCAAACAAATGGCAGCAAAAAACAACATTATTTATTTATGAAGTATTTATACAAATTAGTTTTATTTGTTTTTATTGCCAGTCCTGCTGCTTATTATGCGCAAGGATTTCAGGTAAATTTACAAGGACAGGTACAACAAGGGATGGGTGGTGCAGGTACAGCCTGTATGCAGGATGCCGCCAGCTTATTTTTCAATCCGGGAGGCGCAAGCTTTGTGAACGGTAACTCTGTTATTGCAGGGGTTACACCAACATTTGCCAGAGGTGCTTTTATGGATGCCAATACACATCAGGTATCACGTACCAATTCGCCGGTGAGTACGCCTTTTGCCGCCTATGGACTTTTTGAGATAAAGGACAGTTCTAAATTAAAACTGGGGCTTGCTGTTTATACTCCCTTTGGCAGTACTGTTCAATGGGAAGATAAATGGACAGGCCGTTTTGCATTAACCCGTCTGGAACTGAGAGCTATATTTTTTCAACCAACTGTCAGTTACAAGATCACTAAAAAATTAGGAATTGGAGCAGGCTTTGTATTTGCGACAGGAAAAGTTAATTTACAAAAAGACATTCCATTAATGGATGCTAATGGAAATTACGGGCATGCCGAATTAAGCGGCAAAGCACAAGGCTATGGTTTTAATGCCGGTATTTATTTTGAACCTATTGAAAAATTAAGCATCGGTTTAACATATCGTTCAAAGGTAAAAATGGCCGTAAATGATGGGCAGGCCACATTTAATGTTCCATCGTCGGTAGCTGCTAATTTTCCTTCCGGTAAATTCAAATCAGAATTACCGCTACCTAGTGTTACCACATTAGGCTTTGGCTATAAAGCATCCTCCAAATTAAATTTTGCTCTGGATATTAATTATGTAGGATGGAAAGCTTATGATACCTTGTCATTTGATTATGAAAACAATACAACATCTTTAATTGATACAAAATCTGCCAGAATGTATAAAAACACCTTCGCTTTCAGAGCCGGGGCTCAATATAAAATTGATAGTCATTTTGCAGCACGCTTAGGTTTGGCATATGGTATGACCCCTGTTCAAAACGGCTATGTTACTCCGGAAACTCCCGATGCCAATCGTGTTAACTATACTGCCGGTATCGGTTATGAAACAAAACACTTAAAAATAGATGCATCATTTCTGTTCACACATCTTAAACGTACAGATACCAACACTGAAACTAATTTAAGCGGCACGTTTAAAACTAATGTTGTAGCACCGGGCATTTCAATAGGTTATAAATTTTAATTCAATAAGATTATGAATACTACATTATATAAAATAACATTACTGGCCATTACATCAACTATTTTGGTAAGTTGCAAACCAAAGTTTGATGTGCCGGATCCCGATAAAGGAAATATAGATGCATCGAATTATGTGGCGATAGGAAGTTCAATGACTGCGGGTTATGCAGACGGCGGCTTATACTATGATGCACAAAAAAATTCTTATGCCAATTTATTAGCAGAACAATTAAAACTGGTTGGCGGTAACGATTTTAAAATACCTTATGTTTCTCAAAACTCTATTGGTGTAGGCAATATGGGTAACGCTCCTTTTGTTTTGGGTAACTCAACCGACTGTCAGGGAGTTACTTCTTTAGCACCGGTTAAACTGGCGGCTCAGGGAGATTTGTCGGTATTTTCAACAAATATCTATGCCAGTCAGGGATCTTTTAATAACATGGGTGTTCCTGATGTGAAAACCATTGACATGAATGTGAATGGTTATGCTAATCCTTATTATCAACGAATGGCATCCAGTGCTTCATCATCTATCTTATCTGATGCTGTTGCCAAGAATTCGAGTTTCTTCACTATTATGTTAGGGCTAAATGATGTCTTAAACTTTGCATTAACGGGTGCTACATCAGGAAGCATAACTCCTGTAAATGGTGCTGTGGGAGTAGGTTTTGAAGCCAGCATGAATAATATTGTAGACAAAATGATGGCTAATGGCGCAAAAGGAGTCATCGCTAATATTCCCAGCATTAAAACGATGGCCTTTTTCAATACAGTACCATATAATGCCCTTAAATTAGATGCTGCTAATGCGGCAGCCCTCACTCAATTTTATTCTACTTTAAATCCGGCGGTTCCATTCTATGAAGGTAATAATGGATTTATCATAGAGGACGCCTCGCAGGTATATAGCTACCGCCAGGCTGTAGAAGGAGAATTCATTTTATTGAATGTTCCTTTAGACTCTATCAAATGTAATAAACTTGGATCTTTAGTTGTCATTCCAGACAGATATGTTTTAACCTTAAGTGAAATTGCCACCATTGAAGCGGCTATCAACGATTACAACGTGGTTCTGAAAAATATTGCCGACAGTAAAGGATTGGCTTTTGTGGACGTGAATTCTTTTTTCGCAAAAATTAAAACAGGATTTAACTATAACGGAGTAGCCGTAAGTGCAGCTTTTGTTTCAGGTGGGGCATACTCATTAGATGGGTTAAATTTATCGCCCCGCGGGAATGCTTTGTTAGCGAATGAATTTATTAAATCCATTAATAATTACTACTCGTCGGCCATTCCGCAATTAGACGCTATGAAATATCCGGCAGTAACTTTTCCTTAGTGTGCCGATTTTTTAACTATCATTTTATTCAAAAACACAAAAGGATTTATTATATTTAACATAACTTAAACTTAACCCTATGAAAAAAATCTACTCATTAGCATTTTCAACATTGGTGGCATTTATGTCGCTGAGTGCCCAAACTCCATGTTCTACAGGAAGGTATGCGGCAGACACATTTACTGCTTATACTACCAGCAGTAACGTTGTTTATGGCTCTAACATTAATTCCGGAGGTTCTACACAATCCTTAAAAATGGATATATATGAACCAACCGGTGACGTTGAAACGGCCCGCCCTTTAATTATTTGGGCGCATGGTGGTAGTTTTCAGACAGGCTCCAGTACTGATGGTGATGTTACTGCTTTATCACAAGCCTTTGCTAAAAAAGGCTATGTATGCGCTTCCATTAACTACCGTTTAGGTTTTTTTCCATTAGATTCCATTAATGCTATTAAAGCAGTAGTAAGAGCTGTTCAGGATATGAAAGCGTCTATCCGTTTTTTCTATAAAGACAGATTAACCACCAACACTTATAAAATTGACACTAATAATATTTTTATTGGTGGAAGTTCTGCCGGTGCTATTACCGCTTTGCATACTGCTTATCTGGATAAAACCTGTGAGATTAACTACTACCTTACTCCATCTATCGTAGGAACGCTGGGAGGTATTGACGGTTATAGCGGTAACCAATGTTATTCTTCAAAAGTAAAAGGTGTTATTAATTTATGTGGTGCATTAGGAAGATATGGATGGTTAGAAGCCGGAGATATACCATTCTGTTCTATGCATGGTACTGCTGATGGAACCGTAAAGTATAACAGAGGAATGGTAAATCCGGGTGTGCCAATTATCTTATTGGACGGAAGCAGAATGCTAAAAGAACAGGCAAATGCTGTAGGGGTAAATAACCCATTCTATACATGGTATGGGCAGAATCATGTTCCTTATTCCAGTAATACAGCTTATATGGATACAACCATTCGTTTTGTGAGAGATTATCTGATTTCACGTTTAGGATGTACTGATGCAGCATTATTACCTCAAAACACGCCTGCTCAAACAGCAACTTTATATTCTTATACTGGTTGTACAGCTAATGTTTTAATGACTTGCGATGTTCCGGGATTTGTTGGTGTAAATGAATTAACCAAAGCAAGCGTTATCACTAATGTGTTCCCTAATCCGTCAGATAATGACATGACGGTGGAGTTTTCTAATACCAATACAACTCACCGTGTTGAATTATTTGATGTTACCGGAAAAACTATTTTATCCGAAAGCACTGATCAATCAAGTTATAAAATCAAAAAAAATAATGTTGCCGGTGGTCTTTACTTCTTAAAAGTAACCAGTAAAGCAGGCGAATCTACTACTCAAAAAGTAGTGTTTAAATAGTTTGAATTGAAATTCAAAACAAAAAAAGGCCTGAACATGTTCAGGCCTTTTTTATTACAAGATCGTCCAGAAGATCTGCGTGATTTTAATGAAGAAGATAGGACTATTACTCAAAATAATCTGTTTGATCATTGTAAATAAAAATCCGTTTTAAGTCATCTAAATTTTTTGTTTTTGTATATTTACCCCATGCAAAAAATAGTAATTACAGGCTCTAACGGCTTATTAGGGCAAAAATTAGTATACAAACTAAAAGATAAAGCTAACATATCATGTATTGCAACTGCCAGAGGAGAAAACAGGCTCGTTAACAAATCCGGTTATGAGTATGCGGAATTGGATATTACCAATTATGACAATGTGGCTTCGGTATTTGGTAAATATATGCCGGATGTGATTATTAATACTGCCGCCATGACCAATGTGGATGCCTGTGAAACTGACAAAGAAAATGCCTGGCTACTTAATGTAACGGCTGTTCAAAATCAGGTAAGTGTTCTCGAAAAACTATCCAAAGAAAATCCCAACTATAAACCTCATTTTATCCATCTGTCAACTGATTTTATATTTGATGGTACTCATGGCCCTTTGGATGAAAATGAAGTCCCCAACCCTTTAAGTTATTATGCCGAGACCAAATTAGCGGCAGAAAAAATTGTTCAGGCATCTTCCTTACATTGGGCCATGGCTCGCACGGTGCTTGTGTATGGGATTGTGGATAATATGAGCCGCAGTAATATTGTACTGTGGGTAAAACAAAATTTAGAGCAGGGCAAAACCATTAATGTGGTTGATGACCAATACCGCACCCCTACTTTAGCAGAAGATCTGGCAGATGGCTGTATCCTTATTGCAGAGAAAAAAGCCAGTGGTATTTATAATATTTCAGGAAAAGACTTTTTGAATATTTTAGAAATTGCTCATTTAGTAGCAGACTATTATCACCTAGATAAATCATTGATCAAGCCCTCCAAATCTGCCGATATTAAACAACCGGCCAAGCGTCCTCCCATTACCGGTTTTATTATCGACAAAGCAAAACGTGATCTGGGATATAATCCACATAGTTTTGTTGAAGGTATTAAATTTTTGGAAGAGCAATTGAAACAAATGGGCGTGTAACTACCATTTACATTTACAGCTCGGCGACATATATACTTTTGCGTTAGGTAGCATTCGTAATATATAAGCCTGTGTCTCGTCACTGATAAGGATATTACGAAGATCGAGTACACGCAGAGATTTAAGGCTTGCCAACGAAGAAGGGTATTCTTCAAAATTATTACTCCATAAATCGAGGTACTCTAATTTTTCAAGATTTCCGATTTGCGGGGGCAAGGCATCCAAATCATTTTGATTGCAATTTAAATACTTCAGATTAGTTAATTTTCCTATCTGTTTAGGCAAACGCTTTAAGCCTGTTTTACTGCAGGCAAAATATTGCAGATCCTTTAATACATCAATGCTATCGGGCAATTCATCAATAGAGTTTTTACTAATATCCAGATATTGCAGATTTTTAAATTGCAATATCGCTTTTGGGAATGATTTTAAATGTTGCTTTCTTAATACCAGCTTTGTAACGACCTCAGGATTTTTAAGTGCTTCCTGAATACTTATATAACCGGTTAATGTATCCAACGTCAATGAATCCAATAGTTGCGCCTGAACTGACTTTGAAAACAAAGACAATACGAAAATGATTATTAGTTTAGAAAAGATTTTATACATGGCTACAGGCTATTTTATCACTTGCTAAGGCTTGTTTCAGTTGCTCTAAATTAGCAAATTTTTCCTCATTTCTTATCCATTTAACAAATTCTACTTTGATGTCCGCCCCATAAATATCGTCTTCAAAATCGAAGATATTAACTTCAATTTTAATCTTCTGGTCCGAATCGGTTGTTGGATTAGTGCCAATATTCAACATTCCTTGATAGCGTTTTCCACGTACTACTGCATTAACAGCATAAACGCCTATTTTTGGCAACAATTTATCCGTGTCTTCTACAAAGATATTTGCAGTAGGATAACCTATGGTTCGTCCCAACTGCTTACCTTTTACCACAACACCGGTCACAAAAAAAGTATAACCCAAAAATTCATTAGCGGTTTTCACATCCCCTTCTTCAATCGCTTTTCTGATGCGCGTACTGCTTATATTTAGCTGATTAATTTCCTGAGCGGGAATTTCTTCAACATTAAACTGATGATCCACCGCAAATTGTTTTAAGGTCTCTATGCTGCCTTCTCTGTTACTTCCAAAACGATGATCGTACCCTATTACCAAGGTTTTTGTTTTAATGCCTTTGATGATAATATCTGAAATATAATCCTGAGCCTGCATTTGCGAAAATGCTCTGGTAAAAGGGAATACCAATACATGATCAATACCAAAGTGTTTCAGTAATGTGCATTTTTCTTCCGTCGTTGTAATTAATTTTAAATCGGTTTGTTCAGGAAACAGGACCTTTCTCGGGTGTGGATCAAAAGTGAACAATACTGTTTCGCCTCCCTGCTTTTGTTTTAATTCCACTAAACGCTTAATGATTTTTTGGTGCCCGATATGAACACCATCAAATGTTCCAATGGTAACAATTGTATTGGTTAAATCAGACAGTTCGGATATATGATGATAAATGCGCACAAAAAATAGACTGTAAAGATAGGAGATTTAAAACACTTTAATACTTCCGTTTTTAATTATATAATCCACCCCATTAATATTAAATTTCTTATCCTTACTCTGTTTCATTAAATCGGTAATATCCTGCTCAATGGTGTGTACAGAGCCTTTTGTTTTATAGGCAATATTCAGGTAATCTTCGCTGATTTCCATTCCTTCGTAAACACCACATAAAATAACTCTCACAGGTACTTTAATTCTTGCCAGCATTTTAATATCTCTCGCTTTTGCCCAGTTATCGGCAATTAGTATCACGTCGTCTACTTTACCACTTTTATTTAAGCCATAGATAATAGCCTCTACAGGGTTTTCCGGAGCATCTCCTCCCTGTCCTTTTTTGATGGTCAATTCCATCGTGGTAATCAGTTCATCCACCGTTTTGGCTCTGCAGTGGTAAACACCTCCTGTGGCTCCTATTTTTTTATCTTCGTCACGTTTCTTATCACCGTCATTAAAAAACACAAAATGCTGACTGGTACTATCTTTCATGAAATGTAGTTTTAACCATGTACTGATCTGTTGGGCATAGGGATACATGCTACCGGTTAAATCTGCTACGATTAGTTTATTCTTCCATTGTTTATTGCGGTTTAATACATTAAATACGACACTATTCGCGGTATCTGACACATTTGGAGCCAGATTTGTTTCATTATCCGTGCTTCTGCTTTCAAACGAAAAGTTTCCGTTTTTATCATACACTTTATAATAGCCATCTAAATTTCCTTTCTTGAATTTTCCCTCGGCTTTAATATGTCCGTTAGGATAATATTCCAATTCCAGACCTTCTTTCAATCCGTTTTTAAATGTTTGAAAAACATCTTTTTTACATTTTTTGGTGTAATAAATTGAGGGGCCTTCCAAGACGCCATCCTTGTAATATGCCTCCAACTCTACGCAATCCGGCTCATCAAACCAGTTAATTTCCAACCCTTGTTTTTTATTGTTTTTATAGGAAACCTCGCTTTTTAAATCGCCATTTGGCCAAAATTCTTTCCAAACCCCTTGCTTTAAACTGTCCTTATCAATGATGTTGATCGTATCATTTTCGTATACCCTGTAGCTGATGATGGATTGAGCTCTTGCAGGGCTTATTCCCAACAAAAAACAACAAGAAAAGATATAAAGGAAATGATATGTTTTCACTACTTAAAATTGCTTAAATTTGTGCTAATTATCAAATTATTATGTTAGAAAGAATAAACAGTTTGTTGGCAGAAGTGGAAGAGTTTGCTGCACAAAGTAAAGAACAGGTAGAAGAATACCGTATTAAATGGTTAAGTAAAAAAGGAGAGATCACTTCTTTATTTGATGATTTTAAATCGGTAGCTCCTGAGATTAAACGTGAAGTTGGCCAAAAGCTGAATGAGCTCAAAACAAAGGCTCAGGATAAAATCAACGAGTTAAAAGAAAAACACGAACAGGCTTCTGATAAAGGCGCTTCAAAATATATTGATCTGACATTACCCTCTGATCCAACTATTCAGGTTGGTTCACGTCATCCATTGTCATTGATAAAAAATCAGATCATTGACGTATTTGCCCGCATCGGGTTTACCGTGAGCGACGGCAGAGAGATTGAAGATGACTGGCATAATTTCACGGCCCTGAATACACCCGAAAATCACCCGGCGCGTGATATGCAGGATACCTTTTATGTAGAGTTAAATCCGGAGATGGTTCTTCGTACACAAACCTCATCCGTACAGGTACATATTATGGAGAACCAAAAACCTCCTATCCGCACTATTTCTCCGGGAAGAGTATACCGTAACGAAGCTATCAGTGCCCGTGCGCATTGCCAGTTTCACCAGGTAGAAGGCTTATATATTGATGAACATGTATCCTTTGCCGATTTGAAACAAACGTTGAATTTCTTTGCCAAAGAATTATTTGGTACAGATACCAAAATAAGAATGCGTCCAAGCTATTTCCCTTTTACTGAGCCCAGCGCCGAAGTGGATATCAGTTGTACAATCTGCAAAGGAGAAGGTTGTAATGTATGCAAATACACCGGTTGGGTAGAGATTTTAGGTTGCGGTATGGTTGACCCTCAGGTGCTTGATAACTGTGGTATCGACAGTAAAAAATACAGCGGTTTTGCTTTTGGTATGGGTATTGAACGTATTACCATGTTGAAATACCGTGTGAAAGATCTGCGTTTATTCTTCGAAAATGACGTAAGATTCCTGAAACAGTTTGCCGGAGAATAACCCTGTCTTGTCTATAAAGTTAGATGTCATCGTTGCTTTCAGTAAAAAAATGCTCATTTATAAAACATAAACTCCGCTTTTTTTTACTTTAAAAGCGCCTCGACCTAAAACATTCTAAACAAGACAGCTAATCATAATTTTTAAATAACAAAATGGAAAGGCTTCCGAGAAAAGAATTAATTTATGACATGTTGTTGAAAGAACCTAACGATGTGTTTTTAAATTATGCTCTGGCTATGGAGCATTTATCTACCAATGAATTTAAGGAAGCTGAACTTCAATTTAAAAAAGTGCTCTCCATTGATCCTGATTATCTGCCGTGTTATTATCAATTAGGTCAGGTGAATGAGAAGTTGGGGAGCAATGAGCAAGCGATTCTCTTTTATCAGCAGGGCGTTGCCTTAGCCAATAAGCAGGGTAACAAAAAAGCTTTAGGAGAATTGAACGAAGCGTTATGGATGCTGGAGGATTAAATCCGGTTTGAACTTATCACATACATTTTTGAAAAAATAATTTACGGGATTCTTATGACCTCTTCGAGGTCAAATATTAATAGAAGATATTAATATCAATTTTGTTCGACCCCATTCGGGGTCGAATAACGTAATCTATTTTATTGCTATTCAAATTTGAATCCTACGGATTCCTTAAACATTTATTTCCAGCATTCTATTCATTATACCACACTTGGTTTCAAAAAATTAAGTTGTATTTTTAGAGAAATAATTTTCCATTTCTCTTATGAAAAAAATAGTACTTTTAATTTGCATTCTCTTAGGCTCCTCTCCATTTTTGTTTTCACAGGAAGTTAATAAGCATATATCGTATGTGAGCATTTATGATTTTTTGGACGAACTGGCCAACATTCAGGTGATAGAATTAAATTCTGCTATAAAGCCCTATTCACGCCATTTGATTTATGAAAAACTTCATGAAGCCGAAACCCAACAGGAGAAACTTACCAAACGTCAACAAAAAGACCTGACCTTTTTTTTAAAGGATTATAATAAAGAAGTGATCCCGAATAAAAAATTCAAACGCCGCTACGATCTGTTTTATTACAGAGATTCCTTGTTTCAATTTACACTCAATCCTATACTAGGCTTTACCTACGCTAAAAATAAAAACGGCTATTCTACACAACGTTGGAATGGGTTGGAAATGAACGGAGCCATTGGTAAAAATTTCGGGTTCTATTTTAGCCTGAGAGACAATGGGTTTTACAATATATTATCAACCCCTAATTATCTTACACAGTTACCTGGTGGAAATTACAAGCCTTATCAGGGCACTAAAAATGCCAGAACAGATTTTGATGAAGTTCGCGCCGGCATAAGCTATGGTTGGAAGTGGGGCTCTATCAGTTTATTAAAAGATAATTTTTCCTGGGGTAATAACTATAACGGAGCTAATATTTTTTCAGGACGTCAGCCTTCGTTTGCTTATCTCAACTTTAAATTAAATCCTACCAAATGGTTTGATTTTAATTATATCCATGGATGGTTGGTTTCGCAGGTATTAGACTCTTCCAAAACCTATGGTGTAGGAAGCAGCTTGAGGAAAAGTTTCTTTCCGAAATTTATGGCAGCCAATATGTTTACCTTTAAGCCACTTAAGAGATTACATATCTCCATTGGTAATTCTATTGTTTACAGCGATAAATATGTGCAACCGATTTATCTTATCCCATTTATGTTTTTTAAATCAAGCGACCGAACCATGAATGGTGCCGGAAGCAACGCCCTTGGCGAAAATTCACAAATGTTCTTGGATGTGAGTTGCCGGATGATCCCTAAAACCCATTTATACGGATCCATCTTTGTAGACGAAGTGAATGTAGGGAAAATGTTTGACAAGAAGAATCAAACTAATTTAATGAGTTTTAAAGCCGGTGTAAGACTTACCAACCTGATTAAAAATACGGCCTTTACTTTTGAGTACACTCGCACCAATCCATGGGTGTATGCTCATCCTATTTCTACAACGACATTTGCTTCTAACAATTATAATATGGGACATTACCTCGGGCAAAATGCTCAGGAAATATATATGAGTGTACGGGTAAAACCAATAAGGGGATTATCGGTTGATCTAAGTTATACCCAGGCCATCAAAGGGCCTGTGAGGGATTTCCAACAAATAAACGGGGTTAATAATGTTGCGGGTACTCCGTTTATGGAAAACATCTTGTGGATGAAAAACACCACCGCTCTAAAGGTTTACTATGAGATCGTGAACGATGTATTTGTCTTTGGAGAAGGAAGTTATTCGGATGTATCAGGGATTATGACTTCTGAATATACGCCTGATTTCTATACAGGTAAAACAAAAACCGTGAGCTTAGGCGTAAATATAGGGTTCTAAGAATTATGTCTTTTGTGCGGCTGGCGGGACTCGCTTTTTTATTTGCCTTTCAGCGCACGCAAATAAAAAGAGCTCAAACAATGCCTCTGTCTCTTATACAGTAAGACTTCGCAATGATGGTGGCCTGCGTTAGGGATGCAAGTGATCCGCCAGCTGGCGGATTTGTGAGGAACGAACAAAAGATTGAAACGACAGCCCGATCCGCCTACCGGCGGAAACGCCCTGATTATAAAATAAGCCTACACTATTCTATAAATAATGCGACATTAATAGTTAAGAAAAATAAGATAATAGAACCGCAGTCCTAGTCAAGAAGATACTGCATCTCAAACATTTTCAATTGTAGCTCGTACAATTTCAATTTGATCTCTAGTTCTTTATCGGCTTTTGAAGTTTTTTTTGATTTTCGTTTAGAACCTGAGGAAGCGCTTGAACCGGAAGATGATTTATCGTAAGCATCGCCTAAGTCTTTAGATCCTGATTTTTTCTCGCTTGGTCTTAATATACGGTCGCTGTCAGGAATGTCGCTGCTTTCTTTTTCTCCAAAATTATACATGATACCAATACCGGTATATAAATATCTGTCTTTATGAGACCAGCTTCTTGACCATGAATCCAATTGATCTGTAAAGCAGGTAACATAATTTACGTTTAAAACAATATCTGTTTTTTGGTTCAACTTAAAATTCAATTTACCTCCAACCGGCACAGCAATTGCACTCACTGTTTTTGCTCTATCCTGTACTAATCCTCCTGCTGCTGCAATACCCGCACTGTCAATACCTGATGTAGAATATCCGCTTACTTTTTCAAGATACCATTGATTATTGACAGCATACTTGTATAAACGGCTTCTGAAGAATATTTGCCCACCACCTGCAGTTAAATAAAGAGTTAAGCGGTTAAAGAATGGGCGGTCGTTTTTATTTCTAAACATTAATTGTGTCAGATTATATTTGGCACTAACCGAGTAACCCATTAAATCGGCATTAAAGTATCTTCTATATAATTGATCTGCTTGTTTTTCGCCTTTTAATGTTCCGTCAAATACCTGAAGTTCTGCTGATAAGCCAAACTTAAACTTTTTACCACCATATAAGCTGAATCCTCTGCCTGCACTTTTACTGAAATCTTTAGCTTTGGGAATATTGTTGTACAAAGCCACATCTCCATAAAATAAGGTTGTACCTGCATCTATCCCCAGAAACCAGCCTTCTTTTAATTTCATGTAATTTTCTGAAGTATGTTCGGGGTTTTCGTAGGAGCTCTTTTTAGGACTACTTTCTTCATTTTGAGCAAAAGCCGTTGCAAAAAACAGTAAAAAGAAACACATCACTTGCAACGTGTGAAGCTTAGAACCGAAAAAATAATGCGACAATCTGGTGTAAGTAGTTTTCGTTAGCATATCCATTATTGATAATAATACGGCAAGTTCGTGTTTTTTTTTTAATTCTGCAATATTTCCCTACATTTAGTACTTAATTATTGATCCTGTTCATGAATAAGTCCTTTTGGTTAAGTTTTAGGGTATGGATTGCGTTTTTACTGCTATTTACAGGCATACAGCATAGTTACGCCCAATCTGATTCTTCCAAAACTTCGGGTATTTGTAAGCAATTGGCCATACAAAGCGCCCAATCGGCTGATATATCCTACAGTTATGCGCAAAGAAATTATTTTGAAACACGTCAGAGCATTATTGGGCAAAACATTGATACAGCCTTAATTTTCATCAAAGAATCCATCTCCTATTTAGATTCCGCCATTCTTTTAGCCTCTGATTCGGCCATAAAAGCCAAGGAACACGCCAATATTGCCAGAGATCTGAGTATCGATTCTTATAATACTCTGGCTTTATTAAAATCATCTGATTTTAGCCGGAGAAAGGAACTGTCTAAAAAGGCGGCTCTTTTTTCGGCAGATGCTACTGTAGAGGCCTATCATGCTTCCTTTTATTTTACGGATCAGAAAAAACCTGAAAAAAAGGAAGAAAAAGAGGAAAAAGAAGAAAAAACCGATAGTATCACTCCTCAAAAGCAAATTACCAAACTGGATATTGATCAAACATTATTCACCCTTTTAAAAGGGGATTTAACTGAAAAGTCAGAGATAAACCAGCAGGAAATTGCTAAACTGAAAGCCGAACTGGAAACGACAAAAAATGAGGAAAAAGCGGCTAAACTCAAAGGGCAACTCCGGATTTTGGAAGCCAAAACCAAAGAGCTTGCAAAAAAGAGCAATGACGTACAATCAAAATTGTCCTCTATTACAACATTAATTGAAGAACGCGATAAAACGGCCGCTACTGCTCCTATTCAAAAAGATACTATCTTTTCCAAGAGTACTTTAAAAACAATGGCTGAGTGGAATGAGAATGTTAAGTCGGATAATGACATACCCATGTCTTTGGTTTATCAGGTTCAATTAGGTGTTTTTAAAACGGCCGTATTACCTGAAACATTTAAAGGGCTTACCCCTATCTATAGTAAAACAACCGACAAAGGTGTATGTTATACTACCGGATTATTTGAAAGATTAAGCGATGCAAGAGAAGCAAAAAACACGGTTCAAAGTATGGGACTAACAGATGCCTTTATTGTAGCATATTACAACAAAAAGAAAATTACTCTGGCAGAAGCAGCTAAACTAGAGAAAAAGTAGAATGTATCAGTTCTTCAAAATAACCACTTCTACACGTATATTTCGTTGCCCTTCTTCCATTGTTTCCGGATTTTGAATAATAGGTTTATGGCCCCCAAACCCGGTAGGTACTAATCTATCGGCATTAATGCCGTTATTTACTAAATAGGTTTTGATAGCTTCTGATCTTTTAAAGGATAAATCTTTAGAACTGCCTTTAAAGTTCCATTCTTCTCCCAAATTTTCATAGGCTTTATTTTTATAAATTCTATTATCGCCATTGGTATGCCCTTGTATTTCTATCGTTACAGAAGGATTATTGATAAGATACTGCAAAAGACGCTGGAGTTCATCTGCAGACTCTCTTCTGAGGGCGTATGTATTAGGATGGAAGTAGATACTTTTCATGATAAAATTATCTCCTACTTTCAAAGGCTCCATCCATAATTCTACTGTATTTCCTTTACTAATATCTGTGTACATGTCCAGATCCGTGTATCCAAAAGCTGTACATTTTACTTTATATGTTTTATCTTTTTCGAGTACGGTCTGCCATGTACCAACACCTGTGTTATCAAGTGTTACACGTTCTTTAGTATCAACCTCTACCAGCATTATTGTTGCATTGATCGCAACCGATTTCTTTTTATCTTTTACAATATATTGCACTGTATTGGAAACCTTTTTGGGTTCCTGAACCGGTACAACTATTTTTACCGAGTCTTTTGGTGTTGAAACAATTTGTGGCGGCGTAATTACCTCCGGCTTAGGAACAATAACAGAGTCCTTAGTAACAGGCGGTTTTAGCTCTTTTTGAACCACCGGAATGGTTTCAATATCTTTTTTACAAGGTGAATGAAAAGCCTTTACTTTTAAGGTATCGGTGCCATAGCTCAAATTAAAACGATGACCACAATTATTAAGAGACGTGTTCAAAACAGATATATAGTAAACATGGTCTTTTTGAATGGTTATTACTCTTTCTTGCGGCTGAAGGTGTTCGCTTCCATAACCAACATAAAATGGTGGAGCCAGTGGTTTTATTTTTTGCTGATATAGTTTCTGACAGAAATCAGCCGGATCATATTGATAACTATACACAGCATAAGAATCACTGTCGTTGAGAGCGGCAACTTTAAATTTAAGTGTCGCATTGGATTTGGCAACAATCTTATACCAATAGGTAAACTGGTCGCGATAGCTGTAAAACACCACCTGATTAAGTTGTGGTTTAACGACCGATTGAGTTGCAGAGTAATTAAAGGGAATGATGACCTCTTTGGAATAGGTACAATCAAAACGATCGAGCTCACCCGTTTGCGAATAACCCGTTAGTACTGAAAAAATGCATAGCAAAACTAAAAAATAAGCTTTCATTTTATAATTGGAATAATGATTAAAAATAGTACTAAACCCACATTGGTAGAGCATAATTCAATAAACTTTGATTTGTTGATAGAATTTAATGATCACAAAAAAACGATGAAATATTAGCCATAAATTATACCCTTATTATTACCGGGAACGCCCGTTTTTTAAACTTGGGAAAGCCTTGTAAATTAGGACAATTATTGTAATTTTACGATGAAATAGTCGCCTATTTTATCAAAAACACGGAGACTGATAACAAATGAACGAGAGTAACAAGAAAACAGGAAATGATTTAGAAGAAAGGAATTTTGACTTCAAACGTTTTTTTATCAGATACCTGAGATACTGGTATGTGTTTGTCATTTCTATTGTATTGGCTTTTTTTATTGCCCGCTATTATAATTGGTATACCTCGCCCATTTATAAATCAAGTTGTTAGAATTAAATGTTTCTTATTTATTGGTAGGTAAAATTAAGTCTACTGAGTTATATAATAAATCCCCGTTTGTTATTAAACCCGATACACTTAATGAACTTGCTTATTTTGCAGACCTGAGCATTACTATTTTAGATCAGAATTCTTTTCAAATGTCTTACAAAATAAACAACAAAGATGCGAGCAGTCCTGTAACCTATAAGTTTGGAGAAAAAATCATCAACGATCTGGGAGAGTTCACCGTTAATAAAAGACCTACGTTCGACAATTCCTTATTCAATAATCCATCCTATAATAAAAAACAATACCGTGCGATTTTTAATTCGATCGAAAATCTGGCCGATTATTATTCAGCTTCTTTAAATGTAGGAATTGCTACTTCCGGTTCCTCTATTCTTGAACTCAGTATTGTAGATGCGGTTCCTGAGGCTTGTTCCGATTTTTTAAATAAGCTAACAGAAGTCTATATCCTTAATAGTTCTGAACAGGAAAATTTATTAGCCAGTAACTCCTTAAAATTTATTGACTCTCAGATAGCCCAAATATCCGGTGAATTAAAAGAAATAGAGAAAACCTTACTCGACTTTCAAACCAAAAAAGGAATTGTCAATATTGATGATGAATCGAAATCGTTTTTAGAGCGGGTGAAAAATTTTGACGAGAAAATTTCCGAAAATAAAGTTCAGATCAGCTTTATTGATTACATCGAAAAATATATTACAGATAATAAAAAGATCAACGATATGGCTCCTACCAGCTTAGGACTGGATGATCCTTTATTAATTAAACTAATCGGTAATTTAAGCGAACTGGAAAATGAGTATAGCCTTCGTCAGGTTGACTCCAAACCAAACAGCCCCGTTTTTGAAAATCTGGACAAGCAGATTAAATATACCAAGCAAGCCATTTTGGAAAATTTAAAAAGCGTTAAACAAAAATACCAAATGAGTTTGAAAGAAATGAATTCTAATTTATCCCGTGTAGAAGGAAAGTTAGATTCAATTCCTAAAACAGAAATCGAATTAATCGGGATCAAACGCCAGTTCTCAATCAAAGAAGGTTTATACTTATATCTTTTACAAAAAAGATCGGAAACTGCTATAGTACTTGCATCAGCAACTTCAGATAACTGGGTGATAGATAAAGCAGTTCCTTCTTATAGTCCTATCAAACCTATCAAAAGTAAATCATATGCGATCGCTATTGTATTAGCCATTCTTATCCCGATACTGATCATTTCGATGCTTGAACTACTGAACGATAAGATCACTGATAAAGAAACACTGGAAAGTTATACCAGGATTCCAATTATTGGTATTATTGGAAAAAATCCTGAAGACACCAATCTGTTTACCGAGAAAAAACCAAAGCCTATCATACTCGAAGCTTTACGCTCTATCCGAACAAACATTAATTATTTTTTAAGTAATGCTAACGAAGAAAAAAAACAAAATGTGATTATGGTAACTTCTTCTATCAGTGGGGAAGGGAAAACATTTGTTTCTTATAATCTGGCTGGTATTATTGCATCTTCTGAGAAAAAAACCGTACTGGTTTGTCTGGATTTAAGAAAACCAAAGATTGTTGCAGGAGTTAATTTAAACATGGACAATGGGATGTCTAATTATCTGGCAGGAACATCTCAAATTAGTGAAGTTATTCAAAACTCAGTAGCCCTGCCACAATTGGATATTATCTTATCCGGCCCTATTCCTCCAAATCCATCTGAATTGATTTTAAAAGAAAAACTTGCCAAGCTTTTTGACTATCTAAGGCAAAATTATGATTACGTGATTGTAGACACACCACCTATAGGACTTGTAACAGATGGTTTGGAAATATCCAAACATGTTGACGCGTCCATTTATATTGTGAGACAAAACGTAACCAGAAAACATCATTTAAAATTTATCAATAAATTATTTAACGAGAAAAAAATAAATAACCTTGGAATTATATTCAACTCTGTTAAAATATCCAATTCAACTTACGGATATGGGTACGGTTACGGATACGGGTATGGTTACGGATATGGATATGGTGAAGAATTTGATAAAGCTTCCAAAAATAAATTATCAAATCTGTTTCGTAAAAATAAATCGGCCTAAGCGTTAAATAAATGTCTCAATTAACAGAATTACACTCCTCCAAAAAAAAAATAAGCCTGTCTTATTTTTTAAACAGAGGTCATGCCCGAACTATCAAGGCTAAAAAAAACATTTTAGCTTCTGTGTTAGTAAAATGCATTAGTGTGGTTACCAGTTTTGTTCTTGTTCCGCTAACCATTCATTATCTAAATCCTGTAAACTATGGTATATGGCTTACCTTATATAGTGTTATCAGCTGGTTTGGTTTATTGGATATCGGTTTGGGGAATGGGCTTCGGAATAAATTTGCAGAAGCTTTAGCGAACAATGACACGAAAAGCGCCAGAATATATTTAAGCACTGCATACGCTATGTTATCCATTATCATGGGATCGGCCTGTATTTTATTTTTGCTGGCGAATCAATTTCTTGACTGGCCAACTATTTTGAATGTAGATGCTTCCAAAGTTTTTGAACTCAGAAAAGTAATGGCCATTTTGTTTGGATTTTTTTGCCTGCAACTGGTTGTAAAATTAATCAGCTCCGTGTTATTGGCCGACCAGCGAACTGCGATCGCTGGCTCCATTAATACCGTAGCCAGTGTTATTTCTTTGGTTGTAGTATATATTCTTACCAAAACCACTTCCGAATCTTTATTATACCTTGCCTTTTCGATAGGATTAATTAATGTCATCGTTCCGGTGGTAGTGAGTATATGGTTCTTTCGAACGCACTATAAAAACTATGCTCCCTCATTAAAACATGTTAATTTCAAATATGCCAAAAGTCTTATGAATATTGGCTTTATGTTCTTTTTATTTCAATCCACTGCTCTTATAGTTGTAGCAACTGATAATGTCATTATTTCTCAGTTAATGGGGGCCGAATCGGTTACTCCCTATAACATCGCTTTAAAATATCTATCGCCTATTACCATTGGCTTTACATTGATCTCTGCCCCGCTCTGGAGTGCTTATACAGAAGCTTTTACATTAAATGACATGAGCTGGATAAAACGTATTACCAACAAAATGGTGAAAATATGGTTACTCGTTTTTCTGCTCACCATTCCTGTTGTCTTGTTATCCGGCTTTGCATACAAACTCTGGGTTGGCCGCGAAGTGGTAGTACCCTCCTTACAATTAACCATATGGATGGCTGTATATGTTTTAATATCATCCTGGAATCAAATATTCGGTAATTTCATTAATGGAGTTAGTAAAATGAGACTGGCTTTTTATTTAACCATTGTTACAGCTATCATCAATATTCCATTATGCATATTTTTTGCGGGTTATTTAAAGTGGGGGTTATCCGGAATCATTATTGCATCCAGCGTATCTTTAATACCTGATCTTATTTTCCTTCCTATTCAATATTATAAAATAACCAACAACAAAGCCACAGGCATCTGGAATAAATAATATATGCAAAACATCGAACACATCCTAAATAAAGACAAGCAGGTAATGGCGATTATTATTAGTCACCGCTTCAACGAAAAAGGAATTCATTTTTTTACCCCTAATGAATTCTCCCAGCAATTAGCTTATATGAATCATCCAGCCGGCAAGATTATAGAGCCGCATTATCATAATGCCGTTCAAAGAAACGTGGTATTTACTCAGGAGGTATTAGTCATTAAAAAAGGGAAATTGAAAGTAAATTTTTATGATGACGAATTGAATTATACAGAAAGTCGAATTCTGGAAGCAGGGGATGTTATTCTTTTATCCTCTGGAGGACATGGATTTGAAGTGATCGAAGACCTTGAAATGATCGAAGTAAAGCAAGGACCTTATCAGGGAGAATCCGATAAAACAAGATTTACAAGTAAACACAATTAATTTTACAACTAAAAATTATGATTCCTGTTAATGAACCATTATTGAATGGTAACGAAAAAAAGTATTTAAACGAATGCATTGATACAGGCTGGATCAGTTCGGAAGGACCGTTTATTAAAAAGTTTGAAGAAGAGTTTGCTGCTAAAATTCAAAAAAAATATGCTGTAGCTGTTTGCAACGGTACCGCGGCTCTTGAAATTGCGGTTGAAGCACTGGATATTAAAAAAGGGGATGAAGTGATCATGCCTGCATTTACAATCATTTCCTGTGCATCAGCCATCATCAAAGCCGGCGCCATACCTGTATTGGTTGATTCTGACATAAATACCTGGAACATGAACGTGCAGGAGATCGAAGCAAAAATCACCTCTAAAACCAAAGCGATCATGGTAGTTCATATTTACGGATTACCGGTAGATATGGATCCTTTACTGACCATTGCAAAAAAGCATCATTTAAAAATTATTGAAGATGCTGCAGAAGCTCACGGCCAAACCTACAACGGTAAACCTTGCGGAAGTTTTGGAGATGTGAGCGTGTTCAGCTTCTACCCAAATAAATTGATTACTACAGGAGAGGGAGGAATGGTGCTCACAGACAATGAACAGGTTGCAGAACGTTTACGATCATTAAGGAATTTATGTTTTACTGCACATAAACGTTTTGTGCATGATGAGTTAGGATGGAATATGAGAATGACCAACCTTCAGGCAGCCGTTGGTGTAGCACAGCTGGAGCGATGGAACGAAAGCATTAAACGCAAGCGTGAAATCGGGAAATTATATACAGAGTTACTGAAAGATGTGAAAGGCATTTCTTTACCCGTTGTTAAAACCGACTATGCGGATAATATCTATTGGGTATTTGGCATCCTATCCAAAGACAAACCTGCCGAAACTCTTATGAAACGGTTAGCGGAAAAGGGTATTGGAACCAGACCATTTTTTTACCCGATGCATTTACAGCCCGTTTTAAAACAGATGGGATTATATCATAACGAATCGTACCCTAATGCAGAAAAAATGTATAACTACGGATTTTATTTACCAAGCGGTCTGGCCTTAACAGATGCGCAGATACATGAAGTTTCAACCACATTAAAAGATATTTTAAACAATGGATAAAAAAGTATTTGACGCGTATAGTCACTATTACGATTTATTGTATAAAGACAAAGATTATGTGAAAGAAACGACTTATGTTCATTCTTTGATCTCTAAATTCAACCCGCATACTTCTCATATACTTGAGTTAGGATGTGGCACAGGCATACACGCTCAGCAATTAGCCGAAAAGGGCTATCAGGTAGAGGGCATTGATCTGAGTGAAACCATGCTAAAAAAAGCGCTACTGCGAAGGAGTGAATTACCCTTTGCTGTTTCTGAGAGATTATCTTTTTTGGAAAGTGACATCAGAACCTATGAGAGTGCCTTAAGATTTGATACGATCATTTCATTATTTCATGTCGTAAGTTACATGACCACAAATGAAGATTTGAATCAGACATTTAGCACAGTAAAAAAACACCTAAAGCCAGGAGGTATATTTATTTTTGATTGCTGGCATGGACCGGGAGTATTGCATGATAAGCCTATATCGCGATCCAAATTTTTTGAAGATGATACAATTTCTGTAAAACGTACGTCTACTCCCGGATTTTTTCCGGATAAAAATATCGTAGATGTTAATTTTGAAATTCTGATCCACCATAAACAAACCAATGAAGATTTAAAACTTCATGAAATGCATAGCATGCGTTATTTGTTTATTGAAGAATTAAAAAGTATAGCAGATATAAACGGTCTGGAACTGATACATGCAGAAGAATGGATGACTGAAAAACCCTTATCCGAAAAAAGCTGGAATGCCTGCTATGTATGTAAATACAAACATTAAGAACCATGCTGTTTAATTCATTTGAATTTGCCATATTCTTACCCATCGTCTTTCTCCTGTACTGGTTTGTGTTTAATAAAACCATCAGGCTACAAAACACCTTTCTCTTAATCGCAGGCTATGTATTTTACGGTTGGTGGGATTGGCGCTTTCTTTTCTTAATTGCCTTTAGTACTTTATTTGATTTCACTATTGGTCTGTTATTAGACAAAACAAGTAACGAGCAGAAACGAAAATGGCTCTTTGCCTCGAGTTGCCTTATTAATATTGGCTTACTGGCTTTCTTTAAATATTTCAATTTTTTTATTGATAATTTCATTACAGCATTCGACAGCATCGGTTATCACGTCCCTCCGGTTACCTTAAAAATTATTTTACCGGTGGGAATCAGCTTTTATACCTTTCAATCGCTTAGCTACACCACCGATATTTTCAGGCGAAAAATGAAACCGACACGGGATCTCATTTCATTTGCAGCCTTCATCAGTTTTTTTCCTCAGTTAGTAGCTGGTCCCATTGAAAGAGCCTTTCATTTATTACCGCAATTTTATGTCAAAAGAGAATTTGATCAGGAACAGGCAGTAACAGGCATGAGACAAATTCTTTGGGGACTCTTTAAAAAAATAGTGATAGCTGATACACTAGCAAGCTATGTCGATCAAATCTTTGCTTCTTATGATATGCTTCCCGGAAGCACGCTGTTGCTGGGAGCTATTTATTTTTCGGTACAAATTTATTGTGATTTCTCAGGTTATTCGAGTATTGCCATCGGTACTGCCAGGTTATTTGGTTTCTCGCTAATGCAAAATTTCAACTACCCCTACTTCTCACTTAGTGTTCCTGAATTTTGGCGTAAATGGCATATTTCACTTACCTCATGGTTCAGAGATTATGTGTATATCCCTATGGGAGGTAGCAGAGGTAACTTAAGCAGAACGATCTTCAATACCTTGTTTGTATTTACATTAAGTGGGTTCTGGCATGGTGCTAACTGGACATTCATTATCTGGGGCTTACTCAATGGACTTTTCATGATCCCCAACCTGTTATCCGGCAACTCAAAACAAAAACAGGCATCCACGTCTTTTAGTATCAAAAATCTTGTAGCCATGCTTGCCACTTTCGGTTTGATAACCTTCACCTGGATATTTTTCAGATCAACCAATGTACATCAGGCGTTTCAATACATACAACATATATTCTCTGCTTCTTTAATAAAATATCCTGTTCAACATGGCATGGCAATGACCTTTCCGTTAATAGCTATTTTATTTTTGGTGGAATGGCTAAGAAAACAAGAATATGAAGCCCTACAGCCTAAAAACATTCCGGTGTTGTTACGGTATGGCATTTATATCAGCATGATTATTATCTGTCTGGCATTTTTCAAACAGAACCAATCATTCATATATTTTCAATTTTAATGAGAGCATTCTTACTAAACATATCAAAATTGACCTCACTTACCATTTTGGTATTAGTACTCTCCTTATTCTTTATTCCTGATAACATTACAACGTATAGTATACTGGCTGCACTTCCGGATAAACATGAATCATTAAAAAAAATACACAAACGTAAAATAATCTTACTTGGAGGTTCTAATGTAAGTTTTGGAATAAATAGTTCTAAACTGGAAGAGGCATTTCATAAACCTGTAATTAATTTGGGAGTTCATGCAGGCTTAGGCCTTGAATTCATTGTAAATGACAGTAAACCATATATACATAAAGGAGATACAATTATCTTGATGCCTGAATATGAGCATTTTTATACGGAGAATTTTTACGGTGAAATGGAATTGGTTTCTATGATATTTGATATAGAGCCTGCTTCCAAACAGTTGATTAACAGGATTCAATGGCAGCATCTCTTCAAATACCTGCCAACTTATTCGGCAAAAAAATTAAAAAATTATATCCCATCACTTTTACACAAAAAAGAACCCGCTGTTGATATTTATCATCGCTATTCATTTAACCCCTACGGAGATGCCTATATTCACTGGGATATGCCCAATCAAAGCTACCAACCGGCTCCTAAAAATACAGGCCGTGAGAAAATTAATCCGGAGGTCATCACCTTTTTGAAAGATTTCAAATCGTATGTGCATCGTCAGGGCGCCGAATTATTTATTTTTCCTCCGGTTATTGATCGCGCATCATTTACAAATCAAAAATTAATTATAACTAAAATTGCTGAAGAACTAAAAAAGAACGATATTGCTTTTGTTACTGAACCTGAAACATATGAATATGATTCAACGTTGTTCTTTAATTCCTACTACCACTTAAATAAAACCGGAGTAGAAAAAAGAACAACACAGTTAATTAATGATTTGGTACGTTTAAAAAGTGAATAAAGAAAAAAATATATTAATTGTATTTCCTGATGAATGGTTGCAATATTCACCTTCCGTATTAAATCTCTATCACTGTTGCCAGGAGAAGCATTATACTAAATTAGTATATGTTGATAATGGCCGGTTTAAGAACGAGGGCTTAGTTGAACACTATTCAAATATCAAAATAGGCAAAGCAGCAGCCTACTTTTGGAGAAAAACATTCGGTTATAAATTTTATAAAGTACTTCGCCTGTTCTTCACCCTATTATTCATCAAACTATTCAACAGAAGATACGATACCGTTATTGCAATTGATTCCTCTGGCTATTTAATCACGAGGCTATTTTTCAAACAAACAATTTATTTTTCTCTTGAAACGGAGAAAGACGTCTTTTACCGATTAAGCCATAAGCTGGGAATAGATACACTGTTGATACAAAGCAAGGAAAGAAAAGACTATTTAATAGGTGATGATGAAAGTGTTAACGTTTTTTATTTACAAAACTCCCCTATTCTATCTAAAGATATTATCCGATATACAGGCCCGAAAAGCAAGCGGATTTTATATATGGGTAATATCGAATTCGGATATGGCCTTGAATACTTTATCGACTGTGTCAAAAATCTGGACAATGAATATACACTTACGCTAAAAGGCATAAAAAACGAGAAGTATTTCAATTGGCTTCAGGAAAGGTATCAGAATATTATCTCATCCGGAAAATTAATTTTTGATTTCGATTATGTGGAACAGTCAAAAATTATTGAATATGTTTCTCAATATTACATCGGTATTACAGGTTATGATCTGGAGCTGGCAAAAAAAAGCTTCAATTATTTTTCATCTCCTGCCGGCAAACTTTTTAATTATTACGCAGCAGGGGTTCCTGTTATCGGTATTGATATTATTGGGCTTAAAAGTGTAAAGGACTTTAAAGCCGGAGTTTTGATTGAAGCTGTTACTGCTGAAAACATTAAGACGGCCATCAAGGATATTGAATCCAACTATAACGACTATTCTAAAAATTGTATAACAGCTTCGGAAGAATTTGACTTTAAAAAAGGATTCGATACATTCATCGATGGCATTGATCCAGAATTAAAAAAAAAATTCACCATTAAATCTTTCATTAATGAAGGACATGAAAGAAGTGTAAAAGCAAAAAAAAATATTCTTACTTCTATTTTAATTAAATGCATCAGTATATCTATTAGCTTTCTATTAATCCCACTGGCACTTAATTATCTGAATCCTGTGAAATACGGAATTTGGTTAACCTTAATTTCCGTAATAGGATGGTTCTCCTTTTTTGATTTAGGACTAGGGAATGGATTAAAAAATAAGCTGGCTGAAGCCTTAGCTAAAAATGATAAAGAACTGGCGAAAACATATATCAGTACAGCTTACGCCACCATTACCTGTATCATTGGCATTGTGTATCTTTTGTTTATCTGTGTGTTTCCTTTTATTAATTGGACCTATATTTTAAATACACCGCCTGAAATGAGTTCTGAGATCAATCATCTCATCTTTATCGTCTTTAGTTTCTTTTGTCTTCAGTTCATTATCAAATTGGTTTCCATCATACTAAGTGCCGATCAACGTTCAGCCATCAGTGGTGGCATTAACACATTTGCGAGTTTACTGTCATTGATCATCGTTTTCATCCTAACCAAAACGACGCATGGTTCTTTATTATGGCTAAGTGTTGGCGTCAGTGTTGCCAACCTGTTATCACCTTTGGTGGCCACACTTTGGTATTTTAGTACAGATTACAAGCACCTTATTCCCTCCATCAAATACGTAAAATTAAGCAGTGCAAAAGGTTTAATGAGTCTTGGCTTTTTATTTTTCATTATGCAATTCGCTGCATTGATTTTATTTTCAACCGATAGCTTTATCATTGATCAGTTATATGGCCCGGAGGAAGTAACCCCTTATAATATCGCGTTTAAATACTTTAGTATTATTACCATGGGTTTTACAATCCTTACTACTCCCTTCTGGGCAGCCTATACGGATGCTTATCACAAAAAAGATTTTAAATGGATCAGACGTATTACCAGGAAATTAATTTTATTTTGGATGACCTTGGCATTCGGTCTAATAGTCATGCTGTTACTTGCTAATACATTCTATAAACTATGGGTAGGAGATCAGATAAAAGTACCCTTCCTATTGTCTGCCATCATGAGTCTATGGGTTTTAATATCATCCTGGACAAGTATTTTCGGGAACTTCCTGAACGGCGTTGGAAAAATAAGATTAAGCCTTTATCACTCGATAGCTATGATCATTATTAATATTCCACTCAGCATTTTTCTGGCGAAGTACTTAAATCTTGGAAGTGCAGGAGTTATTATGGGGACATGTATATGTGTTTTACCGCAGGTATTTTTGCATCCCATACAATATAAAAAAATTATTACGAATACAGACAAAGGCATATGGGGCAAATAACAAAAAATAAACGTGCCTTATTAATTACAGGAACCATCGTTCCCAATAGTAATTTTGTAGCTCATAGTAATGTAGCCGATAGAAGACAGGAATATTTTGACAGCCTTGTATTTTATGCTAACCAATTTCCTGACGACGACCTGTTCTTCATTGAAAATTCGATCTATGATTTTGATGCTGACGAAGAGTTTAAAAAACTCTTTAAAGAAAAGAATATTTCATTACTCAAATTTCCTGTATCCAACAAATTCAATGAAGGAAAGGGTTATCAGGAATTTGAAATGCTGGATCAATGCATAGAACAATTATCACCAACATACGAAAAATTCATAAAAATTACGGGGCGCTACAAAGTATTGAATTTAAAGAAGCTCTCAACTGTTTCATGTAATACTATGAGTGCTGATTCTCATAAAAAACATAAGGTAACTCAAACCAATGTTTTTTATGTCACGTCTGCCTTTTATAAGATGCATTTAAAGGGCTTATACCTAAATGTAAATGATGCCAAAGGCCGATATATAGAGCACGAAGTATATGATAAACTCATTACCGAAAACTGTTTAAACAAAGTGAATCTCTTTTCTGAAAACCCCATTATTACTGGATTTTCAGGATCATATGGAGGTACATTACAAAGAAATAAATATAAACTCATCTTAAGAAATATAGAGCGAAAGATACTGATGGTATTCGGTATTCATCAATTTATTATAGAATACTAACATGTCCAAAAAATTCGTTACCATATTCCCGATATGTGAAAATGTCCATCTTACAAAGGATCTGGGTCAGATTCCTTTTTTTCTCCACCACGAATATGGGTACCGGTCGTCCATTGTAAGTTATCGCAACAGCAAAGAATATACAAACCTGAATGGTGAAGTAAAAGGATTAAACATCGAATTTATAGAAAACAAAGGCAGGATCAGCTTTCTGGAAAAAAGCGTTTTATCTTATATAAAACAGCATGCCAAAGAAATTGATGTTTTAAACTTATATATTTTTTCGAAGTTCACTTTCGTATACGGCATCTTATATAAAAAATTAAATCCAAAAGGATTTTTATTTTTGAAATTGGACGGTTATAACGAAACCTTTGAAAAAGGCTATAAAATAAAGCATTCGACCAACTACTTTAAAAATATCATATTAAAATATTTAGAAAAACAATTCTTAAAAAAGGTTGATCTTATTTCGATTGAAAATACATACGGTGAAACATTGGTAAAAAACAAATACCCTCATATTGCCCATAAAGTGATGTATTTACCGGTTGGTGTTAATGATCATTTTTTAACTCAAACTTTTGGAAAAACCTTTAAATCATTCGAACAAAAAGAAAATATTATTTTGACTGTTGGGCGTATTGGTGAAGAAATCAAGAATAATAAAATGATGCTTCGGGCTCTTGCACAGACTGAGCTAAAAGACTGGAAAATGGTATTTGTGGGAGCTATCAACCCTGAGTTTCAGAAGTTTTACAACAACTGGATCGAGTCTTATCCGCAGTTAAAAGACAAATTGATCTTTATGGGAGAGATTCAAAACAGAGAACAATTATATGAATGGTATAACCGTGCCAAAATATTTTGCATGACATCATGGAAAGAATCATTTTGCCATTCCATAGGTGAAGCCTTATATTTTGGAAATTATATTATCGGAACAGAAGGAATTGTAAGTATGCCTGATTTGACCGATAATGGAAAATATGGTGTAACTTTAAAAGCGGATGACGACAAAGCAATGGCTGAAACTCTTCAGAAACTTATAAACGATCCAGGATATCTGAAAAACAAATATTCAGAGACGGTCAATTATGCACATGCCTATTTTACCTGGTCCAAAATTGTGCTGCGAATCTATCAACGTATTGAATCCAACTAAGTATGCAGGGAGGGAAAAGAATAAATGGATATGAAAAAAAATCAGAGCAGAACCTACCTCTGGTGAGTATTATTACCGTTGTATTGAATGGCGAGAAACATCTGGAACAAACATTTAACAGCGTGTTTCACCAAAACTACCCCAATATTGAATACATTGTGATAGATGGTGGTTCCAAAGACAAAACCATAGAGATCATTAAACAGTACGAATCAAATATCGATTACTGGCAAAGTGAAAAAGACAATGGTATCTATTATGCCATGAATAAGGGGATTGAATTGGCAAAAGGTGATCTGATAGGGATTTTGAATGCGGATGATTATTATTCGGAAAATACTGTTCGCTATGTAGTAGACACATACTTAAAAACCAATGCCGATATTATACATGGTGATATATTATTCATAACTGAGAGTACAGCTTCCAGAATGAAGCCGGATTTCAAGCAGATGAATGTGCAACCTTCTATTTTTCATCCAACCTGCTTCGTAAAAAAAGCAGTCTATCAAATAGCAGGAAGCTTTGATACTACTTATAAAATATCGGCAGATTATGATTTTTTACTGAGATGTATCCGTAAAAATTTTGTTTTCGAATATATCCCCGAAGTTCTATCTCATTTCAGACCGGGAGGCATGAGTGCTTCTTGTGCCAGCAATATTGAGGGATATAAAATCATGAAAGTTCATCAAACAGGATATCATAATGCGGTGGCATGGCGGGCCGTGAAATGTTATACGAAGACATTCCTGAAAAAATTAATAAATTTGTTTAAAAACCATGATTAAGCTATTAACCTATATAGAAGCTGTCATCCATAACAGAAGATCCAGGCTCAAGGGAATACTTCTGAAGTGGTATCTGGTGATACATGGTTGCAAAGTGGGCAAAGGATTAAAATGTGCTTCCTTTCCTTATTTTAAAGGCTTCCCCAACAGAAACATCATTATAGGAAATAATGTGGATCTGGGTCGTAATAATACCTTCGAGCTTTCTAAAAATGGAAAAATCATTTTAGAAGACTACGTCTTACTACATCAAAATATTTTAATAAGCTGTAATAATCAGATAAAAATCGGGAAGTTTTCGGCAGTAGCTGAAAATGTAAGCATTCGCGATGGCAATCACCAGTTTTCAAAAGATCAATATTACCGTTTACAGGATAGTGTGAGCGAACCAATAGAAATTGGCGAAGACGCCGGAATTGCAGCAGGATGTGTAGTCTTAATGGGAGCAAAAATAAGTAAAGGAGCCTTTATCGGATCCAACTCTGTGATTACCAGAAAATCCATTATTGAAGAATATGGGATTTATGCCGGCAATCCATTGAAACTAATCGCCACAAGAAAATAAAACCAATATGACAGATAAAAGCAAATTGGTAAAGGAACTATTTGAAGACACGGCCCTTTATCTTACATATGATTACAATCTTCAAATACGAAAAGAAACGATAGAATCGTTTACCAAAGATCTTCAGTTTTCGTCTGTACTTGATATGCCTTGCGGAACCGGTACCATCTCATTGCCTTTATTAGATAGAACGGATAAATTAACCTTTATCGACATCTCCTCCAATATGCTCTCTATGGCTGAGAAAAACACGCCTACAGCCTCTAAGCAAAAAGTTATTTATATTAACGATGATTTTTTTAATATTGACATTCCTGATAATTCATACGACCTGGTAATTTGCTTAGGACTGCTGGCACACGTTAATTCTCCGGAACAACTCCTGCATAAATTATCCAGAATAATTACTCCGGGAGGCTTATTGATCATACAAAACACAGATGCCGCGCATTTTTACAGCTATCTGATCCATGGCTATTTAAAATTAAAAAGCCTTATTTCGAAACAACTATATAAGCTCAATCAGGTAAAGGGCTCTTTTGTTGAACATCAATTAGAGACACAGGGCTTAAAAAAAATAAAAACGTATCGTTATAACCAATCGTTTTTAGGCTTCTCCAATTTGTTCTCCAACGAAAAAAAATACAGCATGACCCGTAACTTCTTTGGGTATGCCGACAATAACAAACATGCCGGATGGGGGAGCGATGTCACCTATTTATTCAAGAAAAACTAACACTCATTGAGCGATACAAAAATAAACGTACTGGTCATTCCCGACTTGTTTCCTAAATTTAAAGGAGATGTGCAGGGGATATTTATTTTGGACTACCTCTCAGCCACCCATCCCTATTGCCATAACACCGTTTTATTTGGAAGATTAACTGCCGAACAAAAAGGAGTTACTGTTGAAAAAAATGATACACATACCTTATACCGTTTTTCTGTAGCCGGCAAAAAGGTACCGTTCTATTTAAAACCATGGTACTATTTGTTGTGGTTCATAAAAGGCTACCAAACAGGCAAAGTGATGAAAAACATAGATATCATTCATGCCCATGGAAGTATTTTAAGCGGCACTCTGAGTTATATATTATCCAAAAAACTACACGTTCCCTTTATTATTACCGAACATCAGGGGCCTTTTAGTATGACCTCAGAAAATTTCTGGAAAAGAATCTGGACAAAGTTCATCATGCAAAAAGCAAACGCTGTTTTAACTGTAAGTCATCACCTGAAGCAGGAAATTCTTGATACCAAAATACATCCCAAACAAATCATTGTGACTCATAACCCTGTAGACACTGAATTATTTCAATTAAAACATCACACTATTCATAAAACAATAGTATTTGTTGGGCGCTTAGATAACTTTAAAGGAGCATTAAGGTGTGTAGAAGCATTTAATATGATTCACAAAGCCTTTCCTGACTGGACATTTACCATTGTGGGCGACGGTGAAGATTTTCAACCAATTACCCATTATTTAAATAATAAGCCTCAGCTTAAATCCAAAATAAGATTAACCGGACAACTCTCCAAAGCAGGCATTGCTCACGAAATGCAGCAATCTGATTTTCTGGTATTCCCGAGTAAACACGAAAGTTTCGGGCTTGTTATCGCAGAAGCCTTATCCAGCGGATTACCTGTAATTGTTGGAAACACAACAGCACCTCAGGAATTTGTGAACTCCAAAAATGGATTATTGGTCCATTACAGTAGCATTCCCGAAATTGCAAAAGCCATGGAACATATGATCAACAAGGCATCTGAATATGATCCTGAAATGATTCGTTCTCAGATCGTATCTGATTTTGGCTTTGAAAGTTTCGGAAAAAAAACGGTAAACATCTATAATTCCCTCATTAATAAGTGTTAAATTGCAAACACAATTTGTACCTTATCCTTTACTATGTGCGGCATTGCAGGAATATTAAATAAAGAAGGCATTCGTTCTTCAGACCTTCATAGGATGTCTACTATCCTCAGACATCGGGGTCCTGACGATGAAGGATTTTTTGTTTCAGGAAATGCCGTTCTTTCCTGCCTTTATAAAGGCAATGATACAATTACTGAATTGGCATCACTTCCGCATATCAGTGAACATTCTCAAAATGGGGCTTATGAAGTAGGACTCATGCATCGCCGGTTATCCATTCTCGACCTCAGTGCTGCAGGACATCAACCAATGTCATACAATCAATATACCATTGTATTTAATGGTGAGATTTATAATTACAAAGAATTAAAATCAGAGTTAGCCGGTAAAGGATTAACATTCACCTCTGATTCGGACACTGAAGTTATTTTAGCAGCCTATCAGTATTGGAGAGAAGAGTGTGTGAAACATTTTGTAGGCATGTGGGCTTTTGCCATATATGACAAGGAAAAGCAACACTTGTTTTTATCGCGGGATCGTTTTGGTATTAAGCCTCTTTATTATTTTCAAAATAAAACAGGCTTTGCGTTTGCTTCCGAAATTAAAGCATTATTAGCCTTAGATGTTGTAAAACCGGAAGCTGATATGACCTCTGTTTTTGAATATATTTCGTTTGGAGCAACCACAGACCCATCTGCTAATTTATTTAAACAAATACGACTGCTTCCTCCGTCTCATAATATGACAGTTAATATCAACACCTTAGATATTACAACTACTCAATATTATGATTTAAAAGAAAAAGTTGATAATTATACATCACCCAAAGATGCGGATGCAGAAGCTGTTTTCAAATCTGCTCTTCATACATCTATTGATTTACATTTAAGATCAGACGTAGCTGTTGGCTCAACCTTAAGCGGTGGTTTGGATTCAAGCACCCTTGTAGCACTTGTTGCTTCAAAAATGGGAGACAAGCAATTTAAAACGTTTACAGCAGCCTACGCAGAAAAAGATATTGACGAATCTGATTTCGCCAGAAAAGCAATTTCTGATTATAAAAATATTGACGCACACTTTACCTACCCGGAGATCAAAACATACTGGAAAGATTTTGATAAACTTATCTGGCACCAGGACTTACCCATCAATTCCACATCTATGTTTGCACAATGGGAAG
>JACQAK010000055.1 GCA_016194985.1 Bacteroidota bacterium | reverse complement strand
TGTTTTCCGATGATTTTAAATCACTATAAACTTCTTCCAGTTTACTATCAATAAAGGCAAGAATACTTTTAGAACTTTCACTTTTTCGCTCTACATCAAAATCTAAGTACTCTTTAGAAATAAGGTTTACTAAATCTTTTGACTTTTGAGGATTGATGTCTGTTACTTTGATCTGTATGGTTCTTGCAGCTTCATTCACTAATTTTATATCAATCTTTGATTGTAAATTAGCGGTTACATTATCTGTATTATTAATAATAAAATAGGATTTGTTTCCTTCTGTCAGCTGAGATGATATGATCTGTTTGTCAAGAGTTGAGTTCGGAGAAATACTTAAATCAAAAAAAATAGTGTTAATAACATTGAAGGTTGTGAAAGGCAAAGTATAGTTTTTTCCTTCAACATTAAATGAGATGGAACCTGTATTTGCATTATTAAAATTTATATAAATTTTAACACCATAAATAGAGTTTCGTTTTACATTAAACTTTACCAGATATGGAGATGATGAATAAAGCTCATTGTTTTTAAATGTTCCCTCGTTAAAATAACTTACCTGAATATCAGATTTTTCAACCACACGTTTCAAAAAGATCTTAGACCGAATTTGCTCCATAGCTTCAGCAATCTTATTATCTCCTCCCTCAAATTTTGTCATTTGCAAAACTTCAGAGGCCTGATTGTTTTCGTTGATCTGAATAATAGTGGAAGACTGATACTCCGGTTGACTGTACCTTAGGTATACAGCAGCAATCCCAAGGCTAATAATAAAAAATGCTAAAACAAACCATAAGCTTCTTTTTACAATATAGATAACTAATCCTAAATCCAGCTCACTGCTGAACTTAGAAACCCGGTCTCTGTATTTATCAATAGAATTATCTCCCTGTGGTTGTATCATTTTACTCTTCCAACTAGGGTGTATAGTAAAAACGTCGTACTGATTAATGAAATAATTGGCGTTATTTCAGCAACCAATGTTCTTGCAAATCTATATCTGGGTTCAACATAGATAATGTCGTGTGCTAAAACAACGGTATTTCCTACTGCTATTCCTTCAATCTTGGAAAGGTCCATTAAATATACCTTAGGTTTTTGATTATCCTGATTTCTAATCAATTTAACTTTATAGGCTTTACCATCATCTGCTATCCCACCTGTAAGAGCAAGTGCTTCTATAACGGTTGTATTATTATTGGTTAAATATAAAACTTTAGCAGCTCCACCATTCCCTGGAAATACGATAACCCGCTTATTAGTAACGGTCATAAACACAAAAGGTTTTACATAATAATCAGCATAAATTTGTTCTAAATATTCTGTAGCTTCTCTTATGCTTAGCCCTGCTAATCGCACCCGACCAATCAATGGCAGTTTACAGGTGCCATCTCTGTTAACAACATAATCCAAATCAATCCATCTTTGCATTTGACTGGAACTGGCTAAATCCACAATTTTAAAACCATCGTTAGAGAAAATCCTTACATTGATAATGTCATTAAAATCAATCTTATAATCCTGTTTAGATAGAGAATCTGCTATTTTATCGTAGGTATAATCCTTCGGTGTTTTTAGCATTAAATTTGGGCGAAATATTTTACAAGAAGAGAACCAAAATACAGCAGATAAAAAAAGAAGGTATTTTAAAAAACGCATAAGTTTATAGTTATATCACAAAGTTAAGATTTATCCCCTAATAACAAAAATCATGCTCTTTTTAATAATAGAGTGTATAGTTGATTCATATCGCTTACCAACCGGGTATAGCTATATTTTTTTAGAGCCCATTCTTCGCCCTTTTTAGAGGAAATAGGTAAGTCATTTGCACGCTGGCATGTATTTAGTAAATTGTTAAAAAAGGCAGTTTTATCAGATATTTCTGATAATAAACCGCATTCGGGATGTAAAACATCTTCAATTCCACCTACATTGGTAGAAACTACATACTTTCCAGCCGCCTGAGCTTCTATGATACTTACCGGAGTCCCTTCATTTAAAGAGGTCAAAGTAACAAGGTCAAGCCCGTGTAATGCCCATTCTACGTTGGTTATCCATGAAGTAAAAATAACATCCACATCATCTTTGGGGTTATTGGACCAAGAAATACCATGTAACCTGCACGCTTCTGTTATGAAGTCTCTGGTATCTCCATCGCCTATAATAAAGGCTTTAAAATGAGAAACATTATGTTGTTTCAAATAAGCAATGGCTTCAATAAAGAGGCTGTGGTTTTTAATAGGAGCAAGCCTACCAATGATTCCAATAGCCAGTTGTTCATCTGTGAGATTGTATTTTTCTCTGAATTCCCGTCTATTTTCCTCTTTATTTCGGGTAAATTTTGTTAAGTCAAAACCTAAGGGAATAACATGAATCTTGTCTTTTGAAGCAATCTTAAATGTTTCGGATAATTCCTGCTTTTGTTTATGACTGATGGCTACAATAGCAGTTGATCTTTTGGCTAAATAGCGTTCAATAACCTTATAAAAGCCGGTTTTCAATTTACCGAAATAGGAATGAAAAACATGTCCGTGAAAGGTATGAATAATAATAGGCACACGGCAATGAATAGCCGCCAAACGTCCAATTGCTCCTGCTTTTGATGCATGAGTATGCACAATATCCGGTTTAAACTCCCTGATGATTTTTTTGATTTCTTTATAGGCCGCATAATCCGCTTTTAAATTGATCTCTCGCTGAAACTGGTGAAGCACACGGGGCTTTAAACCTAATCCTTCAGGAATATAAAGAGAACTGTCTTCTCCTTCTTCTTCCGGGCCTCCTACCAAAAGGGTTTCAAAATCAGGCTCCAGATACTTGGATAGGTAGCTAACATTATAAGTAATGCCACCAATATTAAATCGATTGATTATACGCAGGACTTTTGTCAAAATACTAGTTCAGGTTTAGTTCAGTTGATAATTGATTAAAATCTATCCCGTCAAAATTGCCTGAACTCATCATCAAAAGTACATGATTTTTTAAAGATTTGGATTTAATATAGGTTATCATTTTGTTACTATCCGTAAATACCTTTAAATCCTTTCTGTTAAAGTAATTCATTACCTGTTCTTCGGTAATGGGTTTTAATTTTTTATGAGCAATGGTATGTGGGTTGAAATAAACAATCGCTTCATCGGCATCGTTCATTGCCCCATTATATTCTGCCAAAAAGGTCTCATTTAAGCTGCTAAAGGTATGTAATTCCATACAGGCCAAAATTTTGCGATCAGTAAATTGTTGTTTGGTAGCTTGGGTAGTGGCTTTTAGTTTGGAGGGAGAATGAGCAAAATCCTTGTAAAATGCAAAATCAGTGGTTTTGTATACTAATTCCAAACGTTTGGCAGCTCCTTTAAATGATTGAATAGCTGCATAAAACTGAGAATCACTTACCCCCAGTTTATTACATACTAAATGCGCTCCATTCAAATTCATAAGATTATGATTACCAAATATTTGAAGTGGAATCTCCTGATTATGATCTTCTAAAATAGTCGTGCCGTTTTCTATTCGATGTTTAGGAATAGAATAAGGTATCTTGGTGATATGATTAAGATTTCCTGAATTAGCAGCTACTTTTTGTAACTCCTTATCTTCATGACAGTAAATCAGACTACCGTTAGGTTCTATAAGATCTACAAATTTCTCGAACTGATTGACATAAATTTCAAACGTTGGAAACACATTGATATGATCCCAGGCAATGCCACTTAAAATAGCGATGTTGGGTTTGTATAAATGAAATTTTGGTCTGCGGTCTATTGGCGAAGCCAGATACTCGTCGCCTTCAATAATGGCAATTGGAGCATCTTTGGTCAATTTTACCATCGTGTTAAACCCCTCCAGCTGCGCCCCAACCATAAAATCCGTATCCATGTTGTGATAGTTCAATACATGTAAGATCATGGCTGTAATGGTTGTTTTACCATGGCTACCACCAACAACAACACGTATTTTATCTTTTGTGGCTTCGTATATGTATTCGGGATAAGAATAAACCTTTAACCCCAATTCCTTTGCTTTTATCAACTCAGGATTATCTTCTCTGGCGTGCATGCCCAAAATAACGGCGTCAATGTTGGGGGTTATTTTTTCTGGAAACCAGCCTATTTCAGCCGGTAAAATACCTGCATTTTTAAGGCGGGTTTTCGAAGGTTCGTTTATTTCATCATCGCTTCCCGAAACCTGAAAGCCTTTTTCGTGCAAAGCCAAAGCCATATTGTGCATGGCACTTCCGCCTATTGCAATTAAATGAACGCGCATAATAGAGGTAAAATTTAGTTATACGAAGTAAGGCTTTTTAAATAAAAAATGCAGACCCTTTGAACCTGCATTTTAAACAATGATTTGTTAAGTATTATGCCATCGATGGCGATGGTTTACCTAGTACATAAAGCAATTTAGCATGTGCTGCCAGGGCTCCGATAAACGTTTTTTTAGAGTAATAAGGCAAATTAAATTCTTTGGCTGTTTCCTGAATAATAGGAGCAATTTTTTTGTAATGAACATGACAAATATTTGGAAATAAATGGTGTTCTACCTGAAAATTTAATCCTCCAACAAACCATGAGAATGCCCAGCTTTTTTGAGCAAAATTGGTAGTTGTTTTTAATTGGTGTGTAGCCCAGTCATCAGCCATGTTTCCGGTAGAATCCGGTAAAGGAAATTCAGTCAGATCAATAACATGGGCAGGCTGAAATATAAGGGCTAATACCATACCACATGTAAAATGCATGATCGACCAGCCTATAATGATCTGATACCATGGATTATCCATTACCAATAAAGGTAAGGCTAAGCTATATCCTAAATAAAACAGTTTATTCAAAATCAATAAAAATAATTGCTTTTTAAATGTTGTTTTTTTAGTAGCCAACAAGCCCATTTTATGGTAGCGTCTTAATTGTTGGAAATCTTTAGTGGTAGCCCACATAATAGTCATTAAACCATAAAAGAACCAAGCGTATAAGAACTGATATTTATGAATTTTTTTATAGTCGGCATGCGGATCAAAACGTAAAAACCCCGGAGGAGCAATATCTTCATCATGATCATGGATGTTTGTATAGGTATGATGAAGGGTATTGTGCTGTAATTGCCAGTTGATAGAACTTCCGCCAATAAAATTCATGCTTCGGCACATTAAGGCATTTAATTTGGCATTTCTGGCATAAGAACCGTGATTGGCATCATGCATAATGGATAAGCCTATCCCGCTCATTCCAAATCCCATTAATACGCATAGGAGCGACTGGATCCATAAATTATCAAATACATTAAAAATAAGTAATATAAAGGGGGTGAAATAAAGCGCAAACATAAAAATGGACTTAATGACCATTTGGGCATTCCCATAACGGGAAAGATTGTTTTCTTTAAAGTAGTCGTCTACTCGTTTTTTGGCAGTTAAATAAAAGGAACGATTGGCATTGTTGAATCTAATTGATTGGGTACTCATTTAATATTATTTTTGTGTTAGTTTGCCAAAGATAAGCTTAAAAAAGTCAAAAGTCAAAATTCTTAAAATGTTAATAATGAACAATTTATAGTTTGTAATTTATGAAACAAGACGTAAAGACTTATTTACGTGAGGAAAGCTACTTATATAACGATAAGATAAATTCAGCCAGTTTTTCCACCTCTTCTTTTTGGCTTTTTTTACCAAATGAAAAGCGGATACTATTATCAGATTCTTCTTTATCAAGCCCCATAGCCATTAAAACATGCGATGATTGAGCATTGGCCGAAGTACAGGCAGAGCCTAAGGCAACAGCATATTTGGTTTTAATATGAGAAAATACCGTACTGCCGTCTTTTAGTCTCGGAAAATAAAGATTGGAAGTGTTGTAGAGTCTGTAACGTGTTGAGCCATTGATGCTTAAATCGGGTATCTCAAGTAGTTGATGTTCCAGATAACCTCTTACTTTCGAAATATGTTCATTGTTGTCCCAGAATTCATGCTGTGCAATTTCACAGGCTTTTCCTAACCCAACAATCCCTGTAACATTGAGGGTACCACTTCGTTTGTTGTTTTCGTGCCCGCCTCCATGAAATAATGGAATAATGCTTACTCTTGGATTTTTACGTCGCACATATAAAGCGCCCACGCCTTTTGGGCCATATAGCTTATGGGCAGAAATGCAGCACAGATCAAGACCCATATCATTTTCATCGATAGGTAATTTCCCGGCCATTTGGGTTGTATCACTAAAAAAGATAGCGTTGTGCTGATGCGTGATGGCAGCGATTTGCTCTAAATCCTGTAAAACACCGGTTTCATTATTGGCGGCCATAACGGCTACTAAAATGGTTTTGTCGGTAAAGCTTTCTTTCAGTTCATCCAAATCAATACGTCCTTCTCTGTCAACATCCAAATAAGTAATAGTTGCTCCTTTTTCTTCGAGATAGGCACAGGTGTCTAAAACGGCCTTATGTTCGGTTTTACAGGTAATAATATGTCGGCCCTTGGTTTGATATGCTTCAAATACGCCTTTTATAGCCAAATTGATACTTTCTGTTGCTCCGGATGTAAATATGATTTCAGAACTTTCAGCTCTGATAAAATCGGCTACTTGTTGTCGGGCTTTTTCAACAGCTCCTTGGGCGTACCAGCCAAATTCATGGGTACTGCTCGAGGCATTACCAAAATGCTCTGTATAAAAAGGAAGCATTTCTGCCATTACTCTTTCGTCAACAGGAGTAGTTGAATTATAATCTAAGTAAATCATTTTGTGATGACACATTCTAGCTTCCATTGGCGGGTGCAACCTAACGACTGAGCAGCAAAGGCTTCATTTAATTCAATAATATCAATATCGTTCCAGGTTAAGCCTGCTTTTTTTAAAGCCTGATTAGCAGCTTCTACAGGGCCTAATCCCATAATACGGGGTTCGATACCAACCACAGCGCTACTTACAATTCGGGCTAACGGTGTTAAATGGTAAGATTTGATCGCGTTTTCGCTGGCTAATAACAGAGCCGCTGCCCCATCATTTAATCCCGAGGCATTGCCTGCTGTTACAGTACCTTCTTTACGGAAAGATGGTTTCAATTTTTGTAAACCTTCCAGTGTGGTATTGGCTTTGGCGAACTCGTCTTTATTGAAAATTAAAGCATCTCCTTTTTTTTGAGGAATTTCAACAGGAATAATTTCTTTTTCAAATCTGCCGGCAGCCATTGCTTTTGCGGCTTTTTGCTGACTCCATAAGGCGAATGAATCCTGATCTTCGCGGCTGATCTTATGCATTTCTGCTACATTTTCAGCAGTTTCTCCCATGGCATCCACACCATATTGTTCTTTTAGTTTTGGGTTAATAAAACGCCATCCAAAGCTGCTGTCGAATAATTGCTGATCTCGTCCAAAAGCGGAACTAGCCTTACTCATTACTAACGGACCACGGGTCATGTTCTCTACGCCCGAAGAAATCATTAAATCAGCATCTCCTAATTGAATGTATCTGGCGGCGTCGATAGTAGCACTTAATCCGGATGCACATAAGCGGTTAACTGTCTGGCCCGGAACAGTAATTGGTAAACCGGCCATTAAAGAAGCCATACGAGCCACATTACGGTTGTCTTCACCAGCCTGATTGGCACAACCCATAATCACATCAGTCACTTTTGAAAAATCAACGGATGGATTTTTGGCAATTAATTCTTTTAAAACTAAGGTTGCTAAATCATCTGTTCTAACAGTTGATAAAGTTCCTCCGAAATTTCCAATGGCTGTTCTAACACCATTTATAATATAAGCTTGTTGCATAGTGGTTAAGTTTAGTGCTACAAAAATATCGTTTTTGTTTGTATTACTCATCAAAACAGGCATTTTAATAATTTTAGGCTTTTTTACATACTAAACCGGGAAGATTTGCGTTACTTTGTAGTTGAAAAACAAGCATTTAAACGCATATTTTTTGAAAAAAAGCTTTTTATATTATTTCTTCTTACTGAATCTGTTTTTTCTTTCAGAAATTCATGCTCAGGTGCCGGCACCTGAACTGAGATGTGTTTCTGTAACGGGATCCAATACGGCAGTTTTATCATGGATTACACCTCCTGATCCGTCCAATTTATTTACGGAATACCAAATATGGCGTTCACCTACAGGGACCGGATACACGCTTGTAGGAACTGTGAATGTATATGGGCAAACATCATATACAGATACTCCTTCTCCTGTTGGGAATCAATCCATGTACTATTATGTTACTACTGTAAGTGGTGCAGGAACCAGCACGTCTGTGCCTTCATATACATTAAGAACAATAGCTGTTAATATATCGGGAAGTTCTGTAAATGGAATATCCAGTTTGAACTGGAATGCTGTTAATTCGCCTATATTGCCTTCTTCTTCACCAACATATACTGTTTCCAGAGAAGCGCCTTCCGGAACCTGGACACCTATTTATACAGGTAGCCAGTTAAGCTATAAAGACACTATTTATCGTTGTAAGATTTTTTATAATTATAAGGTAGAAATCTCGGATAATCTGGGATGCATTTCTCAGTCAAATATTAAAGGGGATACCTGTTATAACAAGCAACCTCCAAATACCTTAGTTATAGATTCAGTATCCGTTGATGCGAATGGGCATGCTGTTTTAGGCTGGCCGGCATCTCCTTCCAAAGATGTTACCTGTTATGTGATTTACACTTCGGGAGGAGGTTTTTTAACAGGAATAGATACGATATGCGGGTATAATAATACAACCTATACGGTATCAGGTTCATCTGCGGGCACTGGTTCTGAAGGATATTGTGTAGTGGCCAGAGATAGTTGTGGAAATTACAGTATTCCCAGTTTAACGAGTAAGACCATATTTTTAAATACTCCAACGTATGATTTATGTTCGCGTACAGCGAGCTTAACATGGACGTCTTATACTAATTTAGTAAAAGGTGTTTTGAGATATGATATCTATTGTTCGGTAAACGGAGGTGCCGCCGGTTTGGTTGGTTCTACAACGGGTAACAGTTTTGCACATGATTCGCTTATTCCGGGAACGACTTACTGTTATGTGATCAGGGTGTGGAATACCGATTTAAGTATTAGTGCCAGTTCTAACAAGCAATGTTTTACAGCTACCGGACTACCCGGACCGGCTTTTGCCTATATTAATTCGGTGAGTGTAAATACGTCTAACAAACAAATGGAAATCACTTATACGATTGATTATAGTAACCCGTCGAAGGGTTGTAATTTATATAAATCGGAAGATGGTATAACTTTCACCAGATTGGCTTATATTCCTTTTACAACCACTGTTGTTCCACAAACGTATATTGACAGGGATGTTAAAACCACTGAAAAAAATTACTATTATAGAATTCAGGCCATGGATGATTGTAATAATCCGGGTGTTTGGAGTGATACTTCCAAATCGGTGGTATTGCATGTAAGCAATGATCATGATAATATTTTTTATAATACCTTAACCTGGGACGACTACATGACCTGGGGCGGGGGAGTATCTTCCTTTAATATATACAGAGCGGTGAACGGTGTGTTTGATCCTACTCCTATTAGTAACGTACCTGTAGGTACAAGGACTTATATTGATGATGTGCAGAATTATGTGAGTGATCAGGGGAAATTTTCTTATTATGTAGAAGCTGTTGAAGGTGCCGGAAACAGTCATGGATTTATGGATAAGGCTAAATCTAATCCAGCGGATGCGTATGTAGAGGTGACGGTATTTGTGCCAAATGCCTTTGCTCCAAGGGGTATTAATAATGTGTGGTTACCCGTGGCTCAGTACGTAGAGAAAACTGATTATAAAGTAATGGTGTTTAACCGTTGGGGGGATAAAATTTTTGAAACACATAGTGATACGGAAGGATGGACCGGCAATGCTGCTACAGATGAAGTGTATGTATATTTAATAGAATATAAAAATGCCCGTGGAGAATTTATTCAGCTAAAAGGACATGTTAATATCATCAGATAGCCTGTTCTTAGCATTTCGTTTTTAATAAGTTTCTTTTTTCTTTCATTTTAAACCTGTAACCTCCTATAATTTTGGAATTATATTATTAATGAGGATACGTCGACTTATACTTCTTTTCACTGTTTTATGCTGTGCCACCTATAGTCAGGCGCAAGTAAAAAAAACAGAACCCTCTTTAACCCGGGTTCTATTTGTGTTTGATGCCAGTAATAGCATGAAAACCAAGCACAAGAATACAACCCGTATAGAGGGAGCAAAGGAGTTGTTTTACAAATTCATAGACAGTTTAAGTAAACAAAAGAATATTCAGTTTGCCTTACGTATGTATGGTCATACAGTGAAGTATCCTCCCGGGGATTGTAAAGATTCTAAATTGGTGGTTCCTTTTGGGAAAAATAATAGCACCTTAATTAAATCAAAAGTAGCGGAGGCAAAGCCAACGGGTATTACACCCATTGAGCATTCTCTAACAGAATCAGCTAATGATTTTCCGGATACCAAAGCGGTGAATATGATCATTTTAATTACGGATGGGATAGAAGAGTGTGAAGGGGATCCTTGCAAAGCCCGACAAAAGTTAATGGAAAAGGGTATTGTTTTTAAACCCTTTATTATCGGGATCGGTTTAACGGTTGAACAAATTAAAACCTTTGAATGCGTGGGCGATTATTATGATTTTGATAATACGAGTTTAGTAACGGATATTAGTTCGATCATTTCTAAACAGAAATTAAATAAGACATCAGCTCAGGTAAATTTACTGGATACCAAATCATATCCGAGTGAAACAAATGTAAACATGACCTTTTATAATACGGCTACAGGGAATTATGTTTATAATTACATGCATACTTTAAATCAAAAAAATAATCCGGATACCTTGTATTTAGATGATTTTCCAACGTATAAAGTTATTGCTCATACGATTCCTCCAACTGAAAGTAAAGATGTAAAATTAACTCAGGGAAAGCATACCATTATTCCTATTGATGCACCACAAGGGTTTATAGAGTTAAGGCGTCCAATGGGGGTATATAATTTTAATGAAAAAATAAAAAGTATCATTCGTAAATCCAGCGGTAATATGCAAACCTTGAATGTTCAGCAAATGAATACCACGGAGAAGTATATTACAGGAAGTTATGACTTAGAAATTTTGACATTACCGCGTACTTATATTTATGGTGTGAAAGTAGAGCAATCTCAAACAAAGTTAGTTGAGTTGCCAAATGCCGGTATGCTCACCGTTAAGGCTTTGGATAATGGCGATGGCTGTATTTTAAAGGACACTAAGAAATTAGAGTGGGTATGTAATCTGAATACGAGCACCTCTCAAACCTATTTTTTACAGCCCGGTAATTACAGAATAGAGTGGAGAGCTAAATCTTTAAAAGGCTCTATTTATACAATTGAAAAAAAGTTTACAATAAAATCGGATGTAGAAACAAAGGTGGATTTATATAAATAATATAAGTATAGAACCCTTTGCGAGATTCTGATAGCTATTAGAAGAGATGAAAATCTTTTTGAGGCTGAAGATTTCGAAGCCTCAAAAGATTGTAACGTAAAGCCCGGGTTGCTTTTCGCGAATGCGCCCTATTAATGCAAAATTTTAAAAATCAATTCCTTCATCAACTCTCCGTTATTAACGCCGCTATTATCAACGCCCTTGGTTTTTAAATCGTATTCTTTTAAATAACTAAAAATGGCTTTTAGCTTGGCTGTTCCATAGTTTTGCGCAGCTTTTGCGTAACCGTCGACAAAGAATGGATTTACACCTAAAGCCTGAGCTACTGCAAACTTTGATTTATCAGGAGAGAAATGATATAACAAGATCTTGGAAAAGTACCCGTACAAGGTACTTAAGGTCATTACTGCCGGATGTTCTTTTTCGTTACTTGAAAAATAATTGATGATACGATTGGCTTTTAAAATATCTTTTTTAGCTAAAGCATCCTGTAATTCGAATACGTTAAATTCTTTACTGATACCAATATTATCCTGAACGGCATCCGCTGTTATTTCTTCACCCTCTTTTAAATTAATAAATAATTTTTCTACTTCATTACTGATTTTTGATAAATCATTACCTAAAAATTCAGCCAGTAAAAATGAGGCTTTTGGACCAATTTTAAATTTACGTTCCTGAACAAAAGAGGTGATCCATTCAGGAATTTGATTATCATACATCTTTTTAGTTTCTAAAAAGACATGATTTTTTTGTAATGATTTGTATACGGCACTGCGTTTGTCCAGTGTTTTGTATTTATAACAAAACACTAAAATAGTGGAGGGTTGCGGTTGTTGAAGATAGCCGGCTAAAGCATTTGACGAGCCGGATGATTTTTTGGCAGGAGCATCATCGTCATCATCATCTCCACCGCCCGTACTTTTCCCTAATTCTTTTAAGTTTTGCGCTTCTTTAACAATTACGACCTGATACTCACTCATCATTGGAAAGCGTTTAGCTGCAGAGATGATGGTATTCATATCTGCTTCTTTTCCATATAAGATGGTTTGATTGAATTCCTGTTCGCTTTCGTCGAGTACATTTTTTTCAATGTAATCACTAATTAAATCAATATAATAAGCTTCTTCGCCGCTTAAAAAATAAACGGGTTTGAAAATTTTTCGTTTTAAATCGGTGAGTATTTGTGTTACTTCTTTCACAGGAAACTAATTTACTATAAAAAAGAAGTAATAAACAGGTTGTTTAAAACAAAAAACTAACTGTTTTTCAGAGGTTTGGGAGGAGTAAGAATACTTATTGTAATCAGTAAAAAAACAGCTCCGTATGTCAGGATTTTAAAATGCTCATAATAGTCGTTAAGGCTGCCTAATATAAGTTTTAGATTAACCAGTAAATAGATTATACTCATAAATACTATCACTAAGTTTCTTTTAAAAACAGACAGGAAATTATAAAACTGTAAGACGTAATAAATGCAATAGATATACGCCGGAATGATAAACAAAAAGGCGTAATGTTGTTGGTGAGGAAAAATTAAAGGAATGAGGCATAAGATATAGCTTGTTTCCCAAAAACGATGTAATGGATCTTTATTTTTTTGTAAAGGTTTACTGCGTAAAAAATATAATGTAAAGGCTATTAAAATTAATCGGGTAAGCGTAATAATTCTGCCTAAGTTTTCGAGGCTTACATCCGCAATATTTCTTTTAATTTTCAGAGCATATATGTCGGGAACATTTTCAACAAATAGGGTAGATAATAGGGTCGTTAAACTATGAAAGCTACGTTCTTCGACATCTAAGACATATTGTGTATTTAATGGATTAATGAGGTGAATCCAGGTTGTCATGAGTGTATTAAAATCATCTTGTCCAATCAAAAAGATTGGAATTAGTAAAAAAATGGTGCTAAATAAAACGATCAGACCTGCCGCTCTAAATTTTCTACGGTATAAAAGATAAGGTAGTAAAACAATAGGCAATAGTTTAATATTAATACCTAAGGCTATTAAAAGGGAACCTTGTACGTATTTTTTGCGATGTATCAGGTTTATGCCCTCCATACATAAATACAGTAATAAAATGGTGATTTGAGCTACATGTATATTTTCCCAAATTAATCGCAAGCTAAAAATGACACTTAATACCCAAAACCATTTTTTGAGTTTATAAGTTAGTAAGTAAACTGGGAGTAGTTTTTTAACGACAATATATAATCTGTATAGAAAAAAAATATTTAAGCAAAGCCACAGGAAGACCGCTAAATGCGTAGGTAAGAACGTTAAAGGATAAATGATAATTGTAAATAAAATGGAGTAGAAGTAATGGTATCCATCGAAATACGTTTTTTCGTAAATGTTTTCTCCTCTCATTAAGCTTTTTGAAGCTTCCAGAAAAATATGAAAATCACCTTTGTTGGAAGACTCAATAGTTAAAAAAATGATTAGGGCTAATAATCCGACACTAAACACTAATTTTTTAGTAACGGAAATAGAATTTTTTGTAACGAAACCTTTGTCAGCGATTAACATATCGCTAAGTTAATTTTTAAAAAAAATGCTGAGAAGAAGAGAGTGTTAAGCTTTGATTATTTAAAATTAATAAACGCCTACGATTTAATTTTTTTGTTAAGAAACGTTGCCATAGAAGTAATAATTTATTTACTTACTTCTTAAAAAAGAAATATACAGCAATAAATAAACATAAAAAACCAACAATATGATTCCATTTCAAGGTCTCTGTCTTAAATACCAATAACGTAAATATCACAAATACGCTAATGGAAATGACTTCCTGAATGATCTTTAATTGAAACATATTAAATGGCCCGCCATTGATATTACTGCCAATTTTATTAGCCGGTACCATTAAGCTGTACTCTAATAGCGCAATTCCCCAACTAATAGCAATAGCAGAAATCATTCCTACATTCTTAAATTTGAGATGTCCGTACCAGGCAATCGTCATAAAGGTATTGGAAGCGATTAATAATAATATAGTGATGAGTCCTTTTGGCATGTTCGTTATTTATTTTTCTCAATCAATTTTTCTAAAATATCAATAGCTGATACACTAATGACGGTACCAGGGCCAAATACGCCGGATACACCTGCTTTGTATAAGAAATCATAATCCTGTTGAGGGATAACTCCTCCGGCAATGACCATGATATCTTCTCTGCCATATTTTTTTAATTCTGCAATTACCTGAGGAATCAATGTTTTATGGCCAGCTGCTAATGATGATACACCTAAAATATGCACATCGTTTTCTACCGCTTGTTTTGCGGCTTCGGCAGGTGTTTGAAATAATGGGCCAATATCCACATCAAATCCCATATCGGCAAAACTGGTTGAAATTACTTTCGCTCCTCTGTCATGTCCGTCTTGTCCCATTTTTGCAATCATAATACGTGGACGACGACCATCCATTTCAGCAAATTTGTCGGCTAATTCTTTTGCTTTCAAAAAGTTTTTATCCATACTAATTTCTTTACTATAAACACCGGCAATACTTCTGATGTTTGCTTTATATCTTCCAAATACAACCTCTAATGCATAGGATATTTCACCTAAACTACAACGCACTCGAGCTGCATTAATAGATAATTCTAATAAATTTCCTTTACCCGTTTTAGCTGCTTCTGTTAATGCAGATAATGCAGCCTCTACTTCTTTTGGATTTCGTTCTGCTTTTAATTTTGCTAAACGCTCAATCTGTTGGGTTCTTACTTTAGCATTATCTACATCTAAAATATCGATGTTTGTTTTTTCGTTAGTTTGATATAAGTTAACGCCAACAATAATATCTTTTCCGCCATCAATACGAGCTTGCTTACGAGCTGCCGCTTCTTCAATACGCATTTTAGGAATTCCAGTTTCAATGGCTTTTGCCATACCACCTAATTTCTCTACCTCTTCAATTAGTTCCCAGGCTTTATGAGCTAATTCATGAGTTAAGGTTTCAACGTAATAAGAACCAGCCCAAGGATCAACCACTTTACACACATTAGTTTCGTTTTGTAAAAATAATTGCGTGTTACGGGCAATGCGCGCACTAAAATCAGTGGGTAAAGCAATCGCTTCATCTAAGGCGTTGGTATGTAAGCTTTGTGTGTGTCCCATCGCTGCCGCTAAAGCTTCTACACAAGTACGTGTTACATTATTAAATGGATCTTGTTCTGTTAAACTCCATCCACTGGTTTGGCAATGTGTGCGCAACGCCATTGATTTGGCCGATTTTGGGTTAAACTGTTTTACTAATTTAGCCCAAAGCATACGTCCTGCACGCATTTTAGCAATTTCCATAAAATGGTTCATGCCAATGGCCCAGAAGAAAGATAAACGTGGAGCAAAGGCATCAATGTCTAATCCTGCTTTAATACCTGTTCTGATATATTCTAATCCATCAGCTAAAGTGTATGCTAATTCAATATCAGCTGTTGCACCTGCTTCCTGCATGTGGTAACCACTAATTGAAATAGAATTAAACTTTGGCATTTTTTGAGAAGTGAATTCAAAAATATCAGCAATAATTTTCATCGATTGCTCTGGCGGATAAATGTAGGTGTTACGCACCATGAACTCTTTCAAAATATCATTTTGAATTGTACCAGACAATTTATCCATTGAAACACCTTGTTCTTCGGCAGCTACAATATAAAATGCCAGGATGGGTAATACAGCGCCATTCATCGTCATACTCACACTCATTTGGTCGAGTGGAATTTGATCGAATAATACTTTCATATCCAAAATAGAATCGATTGCCACACCGGCTTTTCCTACATCACCAACAACACGTTCATGATCGCTATCATAACCACGATGAGTGGCTAAGTCAAATGCAACAGATAACCCTTTTTGTCCAGCCGCTAAATTACGACGGTAGAAGGCATTACTTTCTTCAGCAGTACTAAAACCTGCGTATTGACGAACCGTCCAGGGGTTTTGAACATACATACTGGAGTAGGGTCCACGTAAAAATGGCGGTGTACCTGCTCCGAAATTTAAATGTTCGAAGTCTTTGGTATCTGCTAACGTGTATGATGTGTTTAATGTAATTTGTTCTGCAGTCGTAAACTTTTCTGTCGCTTCGACTCCGCTCAGCGTGACATTAGAACTTTGATAGGATATGTTTGAAAAATCTTTTCTCATGATTAATTGGCTAACTGTTGTTCTAAAGATTCACTCAAATTAATAGTCTTAATTCCGGAAGGATGAATCGTGTGTTTTCTTTTCACCACTTTCACTTCTTCGTTTTTATTTTGGAATTTATTGACGCCAACTAAAACTAATTTCCCTTCTTTGAATTGCCGGATTAATGTTTCTGCGTCTTTAGAAATGATGTCTTGAATGTAATTTGATTTTAAGCAAGCTAGTAATCCGCCTTTAGATTCAATTGCTTTAAATTGTTCCCAGGCTTTTTCGCAAAGCGTTTCTGTTAACGTTTCAATATAGTATGAACCGGCAGACATATCAGCCACGATGTTTAAATAACTTTCGTCTTTTAAAATCAATTGCTGGTTACGAGCCATACGGGAACTGAAATCATTTTGAGTATTAAATTCCACATCAAAAGGCAACACCACAATACTATTAGCGCCACCAATAGACGCGCTCATAGCTTCGGTGGTAGAGCGTAACATGTTGTTATAACTATCAACAATACTCTTGTTTATTAAAGTTGTTTGAGCATGAATATGAACAGTTGCTTTGATCTCATATTGACTTAATAAGAAATTTGTTAATTTTCTTAAGGCTCTTAATTTGGCAATCTCCATAAAGAAATCTCCACCAACAGAAACATTTAAATGCATTGTTTTAATTGAGGTGGGAGCAATGTTTAAATATTCATTCAGGTGAGCGATTGAAAACGCTAATTCATTTACCGTATTTGAACCCGCTTCCTGGTACAAATTGGTATTGATGCAAATGGAAGAGGTGTTATATAGTTCTACTTTGCCATCTAATGTTTGATCGCATTCAATAAAACAATGATCTCCTGTTGAAATTGAACTTAAAAAAGCAGTTAAATCTTTTTCAAATTCAGGCTTTACCATAAATAATGAGTAAATGTGTTGCAGTAAAATTCCATTTAATAAAACCGAAAAATCTGTTTTCTGAGTGATGTGAAACACCAGACCGGAAGCTCCATTTTGTAAAGTATTCAGCGCTTGAGCATTAGCTGATTTTGCATCTGATACAAACACATTTTCACAAATTGCCCAATCATTTTTTGCAAAAACAGGGGCCGGATTTGTTGTTAAATTTTCTTTGGTATAAAAAGGCTGCACATCAATGCCGGAATTTGTTTTCCAAACCAGTGTATTATAATCTATGCCTTTTAGGTCTTTTACTAATTGCTCTTTCCATTGAGCAGCTGTTGTAGAATTGAATTCGGTAAATAATTTTTGCATTATTTAAGTTTCGTTTTTTTAAGTAACCTATATCCGTTGTGAATAGTTAAAATATCTATTCGTTGTTTATTAACTATCTTATATATTATTCTGTAATTTCCTGAGTTTAATTCTCTGATTTTTGCTTTATTCATTTCAGGTACTATTTTTCCTGACAATGGCATTGTTTTTAAAATATGCGTTCTTTCAAAAAATAATTCAACTTGAATATTGGCGTATTTTATGGAGTCTTTAGCTATGAATTCGGCAATATTATTCATATCTTCCAAAGATTGTTCGGTCCAGTTTATTTCAACCATTTTTTAAGTTTTTTTCTTGCATCGCTTTCTGAAACAACTTTATTACTTTTGGATTGTTCTAAGCCCAAATCTATTTTTTGTAATAAAATTATTTTGTCAATAATCTGTTCAGCCGAAAAACTTTCAGGAAGGTCTTTCATACTAATTAATATTTGCTTTTTAGTGATCATACCTGATAAATTTAGAATATTTGAGCAATCTCTTTTTTAATATAATCGATCGCAACATCGTTAGGCAATTTTTTGCCCAAATTGGCAGTGATATTTAAAATCATCATGGCAAGCTCCGAACTGTTAGCATCCGGTGCTACTTTTGAGGAAGAAATGTTCACTAACTGAATAATTTCTTCTTTAGAGGTTTTGACCAATTCCCAGGCTCCTGATGATAAGTATATCTGTTGTGATAAATTATGTTCGTATTCAGATTTTACAGATGCTACTAATTCCTGATGCAACTGGCGAGCTGACATCCCGTTTTTATTGACTCTTACCACAAGGCTATTGGGGTTTATACGCTCCAATAAGATAATGATACGCTCGTATGCCTGAATTTTTAATGGGGTAATGGCAGCTTGTGCTGTTTTTTTTAATTCGTGTTCACGTCTTTTTTGGTCATTATCCAAAAAACGTTTTACTAAAAAATAAGCTGCCGCAAACACTGCTCCGGCAGGAATCATAATTTTTAAAATTTCAACAAGTGCATTCATAAGTATAGTAGTTAGTGATTAGTTTAGTACTTAGTGATATAATGTCATTTTATAGTAAAGATACATATCTTACTTTTATTTACATAGTGCATTTAAAATTTAAAATACATCCTTTTTTGAAGGGTTATCCACCTGCTTTTTTGGCTTTGTAGTTAGCTTTGGTTAATAGATCCAGTAACTTATCTCTGTTATCCCCCTGAATTAAAATATTGCCGTCTTTGGCGTTTCCTCCAACTCCGCATTTTTGCTTAAGTGTTTTGGCTAATTCATTCAAATCGTCCTCGGTACCTATAAAACCACTGATTCTGGTTACCATTTTTCCGCCACCGATACGGTCTAAAAACAGCTTTAAATTTTGCTGCTGTGGAGGTAATGTTTCCTGAATAGCATCTTCTTCGTTTTCATAACTAAAGTTAGGATTGGTAGAATAAACTACATTGACTCTGTTTTTTTCTTTTTTACTCATCGTTTGTATCGGATTAGAAATAACGGAAC
>JACQAK010000223.1 GCA_016194985.1 Bacteroidota bacterium | reverse complement strand
TAATGCCCTGATATTTGGGTTTTGACATTTTATCTTTGGCCGGAAGATTCACCCATAACTGCACCATTTGAAAATCACCTCCGGTTTTGCTGAATGTTTCTTCATGAAATTCCTTATGTAAAATTCCGGAAGCAGCGGTCATCCATTGTACATCTCCTTCACCAATAACCCCGCTGTTTCCTGAGCTATCATGATGAGCCACTTTACCTTTATAGGCAATGGTTACTGTTTCAAATCCACGGTGAGGATGAACACCTACACCACGGGGTTTATCTGTTGGAGGAAAATAAAATTTTGAGCCGTAATCCAACATAATAAAAGGGCTCATGCGTTGCATGTCTAATTTGTAAGGAATAAAATTATGTACTCTGAATCCATCTCCTACAAAGTGGGGCTCTCTCGGGGCCATCACTATTTCTATATTTCTTTTCATACTGTGTTGGTTTTAATATGACGTAAAGGTACAGAGGTTTATAAACCTATGCATTGATGTATGATATGAAATGGCTTATTTTTTGGCCGGCAGGCTACCTAAACGGACAGTTCATGCTGATAGCATATTTATTTTAGTTTTTCGAGTAGCTCATTGGTGATGGAATCGGAATAGATGCCGTAGCCGCCAACCAATAACCCTTTGATGTGATGTTTCTCAGAGGAGATAGCATATAGCACCGATTGGTCGGAAGGATCTTCGTTTACATCAAAGCGGAAGGATTTATCAATCTTAAATTCATCCGGAGCCAGTGTATACCGATCGTTACTACATTGAATGCAACTTTGTTTTAAATTAAAATCAATCGTATAACCTTGTATTTTTAAAGCAGCCATTGCTTCACTAAGTGTTTCATATGCTTCCATGAGTAGAGTATTTAGGGTGTAAAAGTATGTTTCTTTATGTATATGTCAATTGATGTATGGTATTAAACTAATCAGGTTTAAAATGTTTTTTTGCCAGTTCTTTCCTCACTCTGCTTAAGCTTTCTGGAGTAATGCCCAAATAAGAGGCAATCATCCATTGCGGCACCCGCAACATTAAATCAGGATACGGTTTAATGAAATCCATATAGCGTTGCTCGGCTGTAGCGCCTAATAATAAACTCACCCGTTTTTGAATGTGGCGAATATGATTGTGTAGTGCCTTTTCGGTAAACTGACGATAGTTTGTACTTACCTCATATGCTTTATTCATAAAGGTATTGTCTAAATACACAATCTCAGATTCTTCCACCGCATCAATAAAAAAATCGGAAGGTTGATTAAAGTAGGCACTGCTTCTGTCGCTAACGATCCAATCTTCGGGGGCAAATTGTATCACGTGTTCTTTGCCGGCATCATCAATGGTATAGGAACGCAACAAGCCTTTTTCCACAAAAAAGGAATGCCCGCATATTTCGCCGGGCTTTAACAGCAGGGTTTGTTTTTTTACCTTTTCAGATTTCAGGTAGCCTGATAAAACACCAAACTGTTGATCGGTTATCTGAGCATTTTTTTGAAGGTAGGCTTTAAATTTTTCCAGCATCTATCTAACTCTAAAATTAAGATAAGCTAATATAAGAGTTCTTATCCTAATAAGTAAGTAAAGTGATCCATCACTTCACAGATGTTCCTTTCTGAATTTTGGAAAAAACGAAGGTTAGTCAAAGAAGCAGTATAAACTTATTAGTGTGGTAGCTTGTCTTTGAAGAAACCATATACCCATGTGCCAAGTACCGCGCTAACGAATGTGACGATGACCACCGTAAAGCCGCTTCCTATCTGCGCAAATAAAGGTCCGGGGCAGGCACCTGTTAATGCCCATCCAAAGCCAAATAATAAGCCTCCGTATATTTGACCTTTATTAAAGGTTTTTGGTTCGATTTTTATGTCTTCACCCGAAATGGTTTTTATTTTGTAACGTTTAATAATAAAAACAGAGATTACACCTACAATAACAGCTGTGCCGATAACACCATACATGTGAAATGAATCGAAACGGAACATTTCCTGTATTCTGAACCAGCTGATGATCTCCGCTTTTACGAATGTGATCCCGAAAAAAGCGCCTACTAAAAGGAACTTTATGTTTTTAAGTATGCTGATCTCATGAGGAGAAACAGTATCTTCTGCAGATTTGAATTCATCTGAGATGTTTGTATTGGTATTTTGTGTCATATTAAAGAGTTAAAATAAAAGGTAAAACAAACCAGGTCATCAGGATACCTCCAATCATGAAGCAGATAGTGGCAATCAGGGATGGTAATTGTAAATTAGAAAGCCCCATGATGGCATGTCCGCTGGTGCAGCCACCGGCATAGCGGGTTCCAAATCCTATAAGAAATCCCCCTATCACAATGAAAATAAAACCACGTAAGGTTAAAAGACTTTGCCAACTGAAGATATCGGTAGGAATAAGGTGAGTGAAATCGTTCACGTGGTGTTGTGCCAGCACCGTTTTTGTTTTTTCGGCAATAACAATTGCGTTGGGATCTTTTAAAAACAAGGTGGCAAATACGGCACCCAGAAAAACGCCCAATACAAAAAACAAATTCCATATTTCTTTTTTCCAGTTATACTTAAAATAACTCAGGTTTGAAGGAAAACAGGCGGCACAAATGTGGCGCAAAGAGGACGAAATTCCGAATGGTTTATTACCTAGTAGTAATAGTGTTGGTACGGTTAATCCGATCAATATTCCGGCAACGTACCATGTCCAGGGTTGTTTTATAATTTCGAGCATGTTTTTTATTTTTTAGAGGCCCCGAACGGATTCGAACCGTATTCATAATGATATTACGCACTGCCTTTCAGCACGAGGCCCTGTTTTTTATTATTGATATGTTTACCGGTCTTTAAATTATTTTTAGTTTAGTGTAAACCCCTCGGAACCCTTTAAAACATAACCTTTAAATATGAAAAAACTACTTTTTTTTAACTTAAAGGGTTCCTTGAGATTTATGAAAAACTTATATAATATATACTCTATAGATTTAGTGGATTACTTATATAAATTTTTTATCTTTTACTTTTTTTATTAATTAATTTTGTTTCCTTTTTTATAATGCCTGCAATACTGTTATTGGATAATACCCCCAGACTGGCTACCCGGAGCTCTGTCATTACTTTTCTTAGGCCACATACAACTTCATCTTCACAATCATCACATTTTTCATAAAAGTTCAGGCTGGCACAGGAGATCATGGCTATCGAGCCATCTGTTAAGCGAATGATCTCGGTTAAATAGATGTCGCCCGGTTTTTTTAAAAAGATAATAGCCTCCGTTAATTCCCATTTTACTTCCCAAAATACCATGCTTACGTAAATCCAGTAGAATGGCCTCTAAAAATTTCTTAGGAATTTTCTCCTGTTCAGAAATTTCCACGATACGCATCGGCACACCATCCTTGCTGTGTTTGGCTAAAGTAACCAATGCCTTGATCGCGTATTTCGATTTTTTAGATAACATGCTACCGATTTTCGGTCGCAAAGATACAATTAGTAATCTATTAAACAAGTAGACTTTTAAAAAAATCCTGAAAAACCCTTTTAATTTATTAAAAGGGGTTCTATTGAAAGAGAATTTACTCTTTCTGATGATGAAATACCATGATAGGAGCCTGTAAATGCAGTGTAAGAATCTGAGTGATGCTTTTTCTGAAGACCTTATCCAGGAAATCCCGCTGTTGGGCTGACATTACCAAAAGGTCTGTTCCTCCCAGTTTTAAGTAGGTTTCAAGGGTTTCTTCCACACTTGATCCCGGTAGGGTTTTAAAATGGATTCTCGGACTTTTAATTTCGCTTAGTACTTTTTGTTCAAACACCAAAAAGCTATCCTTATCTTTTACGGTTTCGTGTGGTGTTACATGAACAACGGATAGGTCTGCCTGAAATAAACCGGCCAGCTCTGCTACGGTTTTAAGGGTTGGAATATCACTGTTTAAATATTGCGACGCATAGGATATATGCTTTAATTCATAAGTATGCTTTGTTTCGGGTACAACAATTACCGGGCATGGCGCATATTCTACGATCCAGGAAGCATTGGTGCCCAGAAATTTTCCTGCCAAACGGCCAATACCCTGTGTGCCCATCACCACAAGATCAATGGCTTTGTCTTTAATCACCCGGATGATCTCATCCAGTAATTCGTGAGGGCTGGTGAGGTACTCAACAGTCTGTTCATGAGTAGGCATAAATTTGGCATAAAGGTCTGTTAATTCCTGTGTGGCTACCCGATGCCCGGCCTGCGCACCTTTGGTTTCCTCTGTGGCTGATAAATGTCCGCTCGAATGAAAGGTGTGGAATGAGTGAAAGAGGATCAGTTTAGCTTTCCACTTCTCGGCCAGTATTATAGAATAACGCAGGGCATTTTCCGAATTCTGCGAAAAATCAATAGGTACTAAAATGGTTTTCATATAAGGGATTAAAGAAATGTTTATGTATTTGTTTAGTAAATGTACGTTTTGCTGTGGGATATTTTATGATATGAGTCAGTGATTATACTGACAGGGATTGTTGCAGAATAATGCAGGGTTTATTTTAATCATTTTATTGAAATCAGTTGGGCGGTCCGTCAGCCGGCGGATTTAACCTTTTGTTCGTGCCTCATAAAAAAGGATTTTCGCTGCAATCCCTCACGCGGACAAACTTAATTACGAAGTATTATTGCACAAGGGATTTAAACAGAAATCCTTTTATACATCAAGTAGTGAGATTTTTAGGGCAAAAATAGTTCATGTTATAAAAACAAAAAAGCCTCACATTTCTGTAAGGCTTTAGGTGGTGGGAGATACAGGGTTCGAACCTGTGACCCCCTGCTTGTAAGGCAGGTGCTCTGAACCAGCTGAGCTAATCTCCCCAAATCGGGCTGCAAATATAACTGCTTTTTTTAAATCTCCAAAAAAATATTTAATTTTTTTGATCAATTTTCGTAAAAATAGATCTTGATCTGGGCGGCATCTTTTAAAAAGTCGATTTTATGGATAGAATAACGGTGTACATTAAAGCCGGTTCTGAGGCGTATATCGGCCAATAGCTCCTCTTTGCGGTCGGCTTTTATCAATTCTATATTCTCATACAGGATGGTTTTTACACTCTCTTTTTTCATAAATATGTTGCTTTCCAGCAGGTAGGTAATCAGTAAAACCACCCCATTAATGCCTATTAAAAACAGGTACTCGATGTTGTCGGCCGTGTCTTTTACCTTGGTAACGGCTGATACCAATCCAATGGCAATTACCAGAAAGAGGTAGGTCATATCTTTAATGGCAATCTCTTCGGTTTTATAGCGCAGCATGCTAAATACCGCAAATAATCCAAAGGCGGCCCCCATTGATAAATCAACCTTGTTTAACAGGAAAGAGATCAAAAAGATGATGATGTTAAAAATGAAGTAGGTAAAAAACAACTCCCGGTGCTTATAAATAGGATAATATATAAACCGCACCAGAATAAATACCGAAGCCAGATCAATAATCAATCTGAAGCATATTTTGGATGACAGTTTTTGTAATTCTTCGTAACCCGATAATGCAGGAACGGCGTCACTTGCCAGTTGTAATAGAGTCATAGTTGATGATTTTAAGAACGTTGGATAATTTTTGCTTAAAGTTGTTTTTTTTAACCTCAGAGAATGTGCTGGCTACGCCAAAACAGTATTTACTGATGGAGCCCTGACGGATGTGTTTATTTCGCATGATAGTCACAAAGGGAGAGGCTATTTTACTGTCTTGTTTTACTTCGGCAATCACCAGCTCATCCATCAATTGTTTTACTCCGTCTTTTTCAAATTCCAGATAAAGATCCAAAGTCAGGCGCTCGGCCGATGCTTTATTTACCAGGGTAATGCGGCTATAGTTGATCCATAATTTTGGCAGCAGATCCAGGGGACTAAAAGGCAATGTTTTTTCTAAAAAAGAAAATGCCTTGCCTGAGTTCAGTGCCGGAATATCTGTTTCTTTAATCCGAGTTTTTAAGGTTCGACCCTTGTTATTTTTAAACTTCACTTCCAGAAAGCCCAGATTACTTTCAACATACGTGCGGTGCCTGATCTTATATCTGTTTAATTTTCCGCTGTGATGTTTATTATACAAATCAAAATCCTGTGTGTCATAATACAGTGTTTTATAGCGACTGATACGATTGCCTTCTACATCCAGTATTCGGTAACTGCTTTTAGCTTCCTGTAAAATAGTGGTCAGTTCGCTGATATGAAAGGTGAATTTAGTATCGGTTCTGTCCATGAGTTTTACGCCATCCATTTCCTGAAGGGTAATTGTATCAAACGACTGTAATATGTGATCTATTGTATTCAGTGGATTTATTTAAAAATGTAGGTGTGTTTTTTCACGCTTAGTACTTTACCGGAAGGGTCTACTGTTTTTCGTTCTGTTTTAAGACCTTTGCCGTCGTAAGTATAAAGGTTTTTTTTGATGAGTTTACCTTCGGCATCGTAGTATTGCTCTTCGGTTTTCTCGCCCAAAGCATTGTATTTGATGATTTTTTTCTCTACTAATTTATTGTTCCCGTCATATTCGTCGTCTTCAATCTCATCACCCTCGCTGTTGTAAGTTATTTTATGAATGGATTTTAAAACGCCTTCTTTGTTGTAGTCTGTTTTTTCAATTTCATTTCCTTTGGCATCAAAAATAGTTTTCCCTTCGTTAATGGTTTTCCCGTTTTCGGTAATGGTAGTACCTGATGCTTTTATCTTATGTTGCTTGACTTCTTTTTTACTTTGCGAAAATACAGAAGTGGATATCAGCATGGAAAGTATACACAGAATGAGTTGGTTCATTTTAATAAATTAGTTGTTAAGGGTATCTAAACCTATGTTTTTAATTTCTTTTCTTTTGGTAATGGTAACGTCGTATTCAACAGCCGTTACGTCCGGTGTGGTGTTGGTGCTTTGTCGTTGTTTGCTATAGGCTACAACTCTGTATTTTCCTTTTCTTAAATATTGAAATTCAAATTCTCCGTTTTCGTTTGTTTTTACAGATGTTCCGGGAGAGACATCATCTCCGAAGAACAGATAAACGGTAGTGTTGATAGCCGGGTATCTGCCGGTAACGTAGGTAAAGAGCTGATCATAATTCCTCACCCAAAAGGTTCCTTTGATTCTGGCATTACCCCCTTCTCCCGGTGTTTTTTTGCAGGAACCAATAATGGTAACACCCAACACCAATAAGGTTATGTATAAAATTCGCTGACGCATATTTATGGAGTTACAACAAAGCTGCCTTTGCTATAAGCTGATTTATCTTTTAAAGTTATAAAATAAAAATAAGTTCCGGTCATGTTTTCTTTAGTGGAAATCTCAAAAACATCCGTGCTTTTTAAGAACCGTGTGGATATAGTTCGGCCATACGCGTCATATACAGAAATTTCCCAATCCTGATGGAGTGTATTATTATTTAATTTGATGACGGAGCCTGATGTAACAGGATTTGGGAAGCAAACGGCTTCAAGCACCGGCCCTTTTGATAGTTCTTTTATGCCTACCAGATTTGGTGTTCCTGTATAAAATAAGTGGTTTGCGTAGAGATCGTAATCATTAAAGTTTCTATGATCTTCCCATAAAAAAACGGCGCCCCCATTGCCATCGGTTGTTTGCGTTACATTGATCTGATCGTCGGCGGCACTGCTTATGGTGACGCCACCGGCTGTCCAGTCAACGGCTCCTGCAGCGGTTAGCTTTTGTGCTTTAATATCCCATCCCACATTGGTTGAATCCTGCCAGGCAATAATCACACCTCCGTTACCGTCGCTAATGTTATTTGGATTGATGGATTTAAGTCCGGACGATAACTGGATCCCATTTGTTGTTAATTGGGCAGCGCCCGATAAATTGAGGATCTGAGCATATATCATAATGGGTCCGCTTCGTTCATCTTTCCAGCTAAGGGCAAGACCATTAGCACCTAAATATTTCATATCCAACGCACTCTGGTTTCCTGTAGCAGTACATACATCCGCACCGTTAGCTGTCCATTGCACTGTTCCTGATGAATTAATGCGTTGCGCGTAAATATTGTAATCTGTACCGCTGCGTTTATCTATCCATGCTATCAATGCACCACTGGAACCATCGGGTTCTATCCGTGGATTATTTTGAGTGCCGGCTGCTGTGCAGATAGCTACTCCGTTACTGGTCCATTGTGTAGTTCCGGACGCGTTAATGGCTTGTGCATATATATCATAATCTACATTGCCTCTTTTGTCCTGCCATGTAATAATAGCACCTCCGGCTCCGTTCACATCTATACGGGGATTGGTTTGTGTGTTGGGAGAGTTACAAATGGCAACCCCTGTGGATGTCCATAACACACTGCCCGAGGAGCTAATATGTTGCGCATAGATGTCCCAGTAAAAATTAACGGAATCTTCCCAAACAATAATGGCTCCGCCTGCATTATCGCTTACAATAGCCGGATCGCGCTGGTTGGTTGTTTTGTTACAAACAGCTATGCCGTCGATTGTCCATAATACATTTCCTGAGGAGTCGATTTTTTGCGCATAAATATCGTAGTTGCCATTTCTGTTATCTTCCCAGGTAATGATTGCACTTCCATCAATGCCGCCTTCAGTAATGGCTACTGATTTTTGTGTTGATGTATTGGTGCAAACAGCCACGCCGTTACCGGTCCATTTTGCGTACCCGTTCGATTTGAGACGTTGTGCATATATATCAGAGGATCCTGTGGTGTTGTTCCGGTTATCGTCCCATGCCAAAATAGCCCCGCCTTTGGTATCTGAAACGGTATGAATGTCTTGCTGGGATTTGGGGGCGATCACAACCGGCGTATTAATTATGGTATTAGCATTCCATTGCCCGAACAGGGACATGCAGAAGGTGGTAAAACAAGATGTAAAGAAAAAAATGGTATTTTTCATGTGGTAAATTTAAAATAAATATAATATTAAATTAACGTATATCCTTGCTTTTAATCCTGTTAAAATGAGTGTCTACCTCAAAAAGCCGCGGGATTAGTTATTTTAATAATAATAATTTAGTTTTGTTTGTGCCTTCCAAAAAAATATGCATAACGATTTATTTACACATGTCTTTTCTATGTGGGTTAACCTTGTTTGCACAAAAGCCGGAAAAAGATTTTCAGATATGGGGAAATTTTGAAGTGGAAAGCCCTATTAACAAACGCTGGATGATCCATGTACAACATCAAACGCGATTTATTGAGAATGCTACAGAATATGGGTACTCCTATTTTGATGCCGGTGGGCTTTACCGTATTGGAAAGAACTTACGATTTACCTTCAATTATATATTTGCCGATAAAAAACGTACCGATGTATCGTATAGCTACCGGCATCAGTTTGAAGGTTATTTTACCTACCGTAAAAAGTTTGGTAAGTTCACGTTTTTCGATCGCTTCTTAAGTGACATGCAGTTCAAAGATTTTAACTCGGATGCGCAGGGAAACAGGTTACGTGATTTTTATTTGAGGAATAAAGTTACCCTGAGGTATAAACTACCTTTTAAATTGACCCCCTACATTGCCGAAGAAACCTATTATAAATTTGATGGCATCTATTATGAACGTGGGTTTTATGGTATTAACCGGATTCGCTTGTTTTATGGCTTGTTATATAATGTCACGGAGCATTGGCAGGCAGAGATCTCATATACCATGGAATTTAATCATGATGCTAAAATACCTACCAATAATTACATGTTGTCTTTTGGTTTGGTGAAAACATTTTTTCAATAACACAGGATCCATTCATGCCGGCAAAACTGAAATATATATTATGTGTTATGATTCTGTCAGGCTTTTGCTTGGCTTGTTTTCAAAACACGGTAAAATCTTTGTGTAAGGAACAGCAATTGATAGAGTTGAGTGCGGAAGACGCTCAGGATGCAGAAGATGATAGCGAATCATTAAAGAAAGAGTGGAATGATGATCTTTTTTCCGAATGGAGTCAAATGGCTCTGTTGTCTCATTATTCAATTATTCCGATTAACAGAATTGTTCATCATACGAATTACTTTTCATTTATTAAACCGATTTTAACTCCACCTCCCAGGGCTTAGGTATTAGCGGTTATTGCAGGGAATCTTTCCGGCAGTTTTTACAAAATAGATAGTTAACACATCAGGTGAAAATGCTGTTATGGCGTTTTCAAAATTATTTTATCATTTTATTTATGAAAAGCATTGGTATTTTAGTAGGATTAACGCTCATCTGCTGTTTTAGCGGATGTAAAAAAGACGCAGGCTCTGGTGGAAAGGCCACTATCAAAGGAAAGGTGTATGCTAAAAATTATAACAGTAGTGCAACTCTTTTGTTAAACGAATATTATATACAGGGAGAAAACGTATACATTACTTATGGCAACGATGTTGCTGTGGCTGATAATGTAAAGACTTCCTATGATGGCACCTATGTGTTTCCGTATTTGCGAAAAGGGAAGTACAAAATTTTTGTGGTTTCAAAAGATATTAATTCGTCCGGGTTGGATGCAACAGTACCGGTGATACACGAAGTAGAGATCACGGGTAAAAAACAAGTCATCGAATTGTCGGATCTGGTGATCATTAAGTGATGAGGTATGCAGTACGCTGTTTAACAGCAATAGTGTTTGCTGTTTTACTTACCCCGGGTTTGTTGGCTCAGGATCAGGCAAAAGTGTTCAGGGATGCCGGTATGTGGAATACCCTGAACGTTAAGAAAAAGTTAAATAAGCAATGGAGTGTTCTGCTGACACAGGAACTCAGACTAAAAGAGAATTATTCGGAGTTGAATTTAACGTACACCGATGTGGGGGTTGAATATTCTATTGGAAGCAGGATTAAGACATCAGTCGTTTACCGATCTATTCAGAAATATATATATGATAAGCCCCTGAGCTTTCGTAACCGCCTGATGTGGGACATTGGCTACAAAAGGCGATGGAATAGATGGACGTTTCAATACCGTCATCGCTTGCAGGTAGAAGTAAAAAATTATGCTACCAGCAAAAACGGGCATATGAAAGAGTGGTTCTCGAGAAGTAAATTTTCGTTGAAGTATGAATGGAATAAACGCGTGTCTCCTTATATTTCAGCTGAGTTACGTTATCAGATCAATGATCCGCGAAGTCCGGAATATAACAATGGGTTTCATCGTTCGAGGTATCAATTGGGAGTTGATTATAAAGTGAATAGCAAACAGGATTTTGGAATATATTATCTCTTTCAGCACGAGTTTAACCTTAGTAACTTAATGGAATTATACATCATCGGTGTAGAGTATTCTTTTGATTTTTAACATAAAATACATTTTTTTAATTGGCATGGATCAAAAAAATCAAACATAAATTGTATTTTCGCAACACTTCAAAAAAATGAGTATTCAATTAAAGCACATATCCTATATTTTTCTGTTGACGATTTTATCGTTAACACTGCAAAATACAGTGGTTAGTTTTTTGAAGGATGGGAGTGTGGTTAAAACCCAGTTATCTTCTAATAATACCCAACCAACCGAGGAGGAAGATGAATTGGAGAGCGATTACTTTCATGAAAGTGTTCTTCTTCTGAATTTTGACAAAGTTATAACAGATCTTCAATGGTTTGAGTATTCTTCTTCTGTGTCTTTAGGCATCAATACCATTTACACGCCACCACCCAAGGCTTAAATTAATTGTTAATTCTGTGCACCGCACAGGAGATTTAGTAGTTACAATTAATTTAATCAACTCATTTTTATGTTTCAAAAAAATTTATTTGCCGATGTGAAGGCAGGTATAGTGGTATTTTTAGTGGCCTTACCATTGTGCTTAGGGATTGCAATGGCCAGTGGTGCACCGTTATTTTCAGGAATAATTGCCGGTGTTATAGGGGGAATTATCGTAACAGTTTTCAGTGGTTCAAAATATAGCGTTTCGGGTCCTGCCGCAGGACTTACTGCTATTGTTGTAGCCTCCGTCAGTCAGTTAGGGAGCTATGAGGTTTTTTTAGCAGCGGTTGTGTTTGCCGGAATTTTTCAATTGATTCTTGGAATGCTGAAAGCGGGCACTGTAGGTAACTATATTCCAAATGCCGTTATCAAAGGGATGCTGGCTGGTATCGGCATCATATTAATCATAAAACAGATACCGCATTTATTTGGATATGATAAAGATCCGGAAGGGGATGAAGAATTCATTCAGATGGATGGAGAAAACTCATTTACTGAGTTAATTCACATGGTAAATTATATTACCATAGGTGCCGTTATTATTGGTATTGTTTCTTTCCTGCTATTAATTATGGCAGAGAAACCATTTTATAAAAAGAATAAAATATTGTCGAATGTGCCGGGACCTTTATTGGTAGTTATCTTTGGGGTCTTGTTAACACTTGAATTTAGAGGACATCCTTTATTATCTATTGATCCTCAGCATCTGGTGAATTTGCCAACAATAGCGTCTATGAGCGATCTGGAAAGTAATTTGATCTTTCCTGATTTTAGTTTTGTGACACAATCCAAATTCTGGGTGATAGTCATCACGCTGGGTGTTGTAGCGAGTCTCGAAACATTACTGGGTATTGAGGCGGTTGACCGTTTGGATCCGGATAAAAACGAATCCAATACCAATCAGGAATTACTGGCTCAGGGTATTGGAAATATCACCTGCGGGCTTTTAGGAGGGTTGCCGGTAACGTCAGTTATTGTTAGAAGTTCCGCAAATATTAATGCAGGAGCAAAATCCAAATTATCAACGTTGATACATGCCTCATTATTATTAATCAGTGTGATCCTCCTGCCTTCCATTCTGGCGCTTATACCAAATGCCAGTTTAGCAGCTATATTGATCATGACCGGATTCAAATTGACCAAACTGGCAATTTTCAAAGAACAATGGAAATTTGGCTTTGAACAGTTTATTCCGTTTATTGTAACGATTATTGTGATGTTGATTACGGATTTACTGAAAGGTGTGTGTGCAGGGTTAATCGTGGCGGTGATTTATATCATCAGGGATAACATCAAGTCATCCTTTGATGCAAGCAGCGAACTGATTCATGGTGAGTTGTATTATTTAATAAAGCTACCACAACATGTTACTTTTTTTAATAAAGGCTATCTTATTAAATTTTTTGCATCGGTAGAGCCCGGAAGTAAAGTAATCATAGATGCTACAATTAATAAAAAAATAAACAGAGATTCGAGAGATGTAATCACCGCGTTTATCGACTCTGCCAAAAAAAGAAAAATAGAAGTTGAACTAATAAAATATAAATAATAATTATGGATAAAGCTTATCAAAAACTTATAGACGGAAACAGACGTTTTGCTTTGGAAAAGAAAACGGACGATCCGGAATATTTTAAAAAATTATCGTTAGGACAAAAGCCCGATTACTTATGGATTGGCTGTAGTGACAGCCGTGTGCCGGCTAATGAAGTTACCAGCACCGAAAGTGGTGAAATGTTTGTGCATCGTAATATTGCTAATCTCGTGGTACATACCGATCTTAATTTAATGAGTGTATTGGAATATGCGGTTACTGTATTAGGCGTGAAACACATTATTGTTTGCGGGCATTATGGATGTGGTGGTGTTAAAGCGTCTATGACGCATAACAGTTATGGATTGGTAGATAACTGGTTAAGAAACATTAAAGATGTGTATCAGAAATATATTGTAGAGCTGGAAGCGTTGACTGATGAAGACAAGCGCTTTGACAGGCTCACCGAATTAAATGTGATTGAACAGGTTCAGCATTTGGCAAAAACAAAAATCGTTCAGGGAGCATGGGCAAGCGGTAAACAATTGGCTATTCACGGATGGGTGTATGGTTTAAATAGCGGCCTTATTACCGAATTAAAAGCCGTTTATGATGACAAAGGGGATATTGAGCCTATTTACAGATACGAATTGTAATTTTTTTAGAAACTGAAAGAGCTTGTGTTATACTATAAGATTCTGAAACAAGTTCAGAATAACTGTAAATGATAGCTTAACACAAGCTCTTTCATAAATGATCCATTTTATTTCGAAACAATTAATTTCACAACCGAATCAGCCACCCGGATAAAATAAATACCTTCCTCCCAGGACTCGGTTTGGATGCTTGTTTGATCCTTGATAGTACCAGTATAGATGTCCTGTCCGATTGTATTGGTGATGTTTAAATTAAGTGGGGTATTATTATTTTGGACAGAAATTGTAAACCTATGACTTGCCGGATTGGGATACACATTCATATTGTGCATTATGGCCGCATGTTCCTGAACGCCTACTGTACAGTTCGCACCATTGAAACTAGTTGAGGGTAAGTTGATAAATGAGCCGGTACCATTAGGGCATCTCCCGTAAGAAATATTGGAGCCCTGAGCGCCATATGTTACGCTATCTAAAACAGTTGATCCTACCGATAACATCAACTGCTCTCCTGATTTGTTGAGAATAAAATTTGTGTGATAAATCACCTGAGCGCTGTCATCATCTGCCCATACCATCAGGTACGCGTTCGGATCAATAGTAGTGCCTGCCGGAAATTTCCATTTCGTGGGAAGCAGATAATTATCACTCAGATATACATTGGATAGATCCAGCAACGAATTGGAAGTATTGAAAATTTCTATCCAGTCTTCTCTGCTCGAATATTCATCTTTTTGTAATAAAGTGTTATCTGCTAAAAACTCATTGATGACCAGACTTCCCACGGTTGGTGTAGTGGCGTTTGCGGTAATCGTATGAAATTCGTGCTCTGCTCTTTGTGGTGAAAAAAATCCGGCGTTGTTGTTCTCTGCGTAAATATAATATTGTATTTGTCCTGATAATACCGGAATATCGGCACCATATACGTCGTCGCCTGATGCACCATCATTGTGTAAACCATCGTCGTACATGACTATACGTGTAAATTTATCGGTTACATGATATCTGTATCCCAGATATACCGCATTAGCGCTTGTATTTAGTACATTGGCGGTAATTGTTACCGTGCTGTTATAATTGGGAGTTGTATTACTTACAGAAGGAGTAGAGATAGTAGGAGTACTTGCCGTAAAATCGGCTGTACCCAATAAGTAACTCACACGCGCTGTCATTAGATTGCTGATGCCCGGAACAGAATAACTTCCTACGGAATAGTTGCTGGTCATGGCATTTTGAAATTGTGTATAGCTGTAAAATTTATTCGCATCCGATTGAACGGCTGTATCGATAGTAGCCTGCAATTGCGCAGCTTTTGTCTGGTAGGCATTATTTGAAAACATTTCGCTGATGATAGTTCTCATGTGTGCAATGTACATTCGTTTATACATTGGATTTGTCATCACGTCATTAATCAGGGGCCAGTAAGGATCGGTGGCATGTATGCTGGCGGATAATTGCTGCTGGTTGGTAATACTTAATGAACCCATACTGGTGTTTGAACTTCCTACAAAAGGGAACCCGCCAAAGGACATGTTCAGATCCCACATAATAGGATTGTAGCGTTGTGTGTTATCTTTATATAAGTAATAATTTTGTGCAAACACTCCGGTGTAACTATCCAGATTGATCAGTACATTGTTGAATGCCAACATCCAGATGGCTCTGTCCATATCCATAGCAGAGGATAAAGACGCTGTAGATACGGACACCGAATTAGTGAGTGCTACAAAGTCATTCCATCCCACATTGGATTTTAATTCATAAAAATTAAAATAGCTGCTGCTGTCAGTGGCAGATGTAATAGTTTTTAAATTACTTTTAATAGCAGCTGTAGGAGCAACGATAGGGTTACATTTCACAAATACATTATTGGACGAATAGAAATGATCGGCACAAAACTTTTTATTAATGGCTTCGTCATTTGCATACACACCAATATAAGCACCGTTGATGTAGAGTTGCGCAAAATTGGATTTGGGGCAATCCATATAATTACTGAGAATGTTATAGGAAAGCACTTCTCTTATCATAGACGGATCAGCGTAGTTATTGCCTAACTTCACATCTTTGTATCCCATATATGATTGGTTTTTATATTCATCTAAACTAATATGAATGGGATTTTTTGTGTTACCGGAGTTGTAAGAACTATTGCCTTTATACTTCACGCCAACTGTATCAAATTGCACACCATTAATTTTGACCCATTGGGCCATGATAGGCTCATCTAGCCCTGCCTTTGCTGTATCCAGCTGATAGTCCCAATTTGATTGACTAAAACTGATCTCGATTTTTTGAATGGTATGGATGTCATAAAAATATTGTGCGGAAATTTTTCCGCACAATAGAATGAGACTTAGCAGATAGATTCGGGCTGGCATATTAATCTACAATTAATTTTAAATGTTGTTGTTGCTTATAGGTATTGGTAATATTTACCGTATATATACCTTTCGCCAATCCTAAATATAAGATGCTGTAGCTGGAGGCTTTAATATTAGGAATATCCTTTACTTTTTTTCCTGAAATATCATAGATACCAATGGAAGTGATTTCTTCGTTTGAAGTCGATTGAAAGGTTACTGAATTTCTAACAGGATTTGGAAACAACTTAAAAACACTTGTGGTAGAAGTTAGTTCGTGAACGCCCACAGACGCACAATCTGTACAGTAATTAAAGCAGACCACCGGTAATACGCTGTCTTTGTTCAAAGTAATACTTCTCGTGCCTGAAGAAGAGCAGGAGGAAGGCACCGATGTTTCAATATCCGACAGTGTTTTGCCATTAATGTAATTATATAAATAAGTACCATTATCCAGATAATTAATTATTTCATAGACTCCGCTTCCAAAGCTATACAATCTTGTTTTGTAAGGAAGAAAATTATTGTAATTTGTACCAACGTGTACACCATAGGCAGGCACCGAAAGATTACTGATATCTACTTTATAGCGGATCAGATTTTTTCCCGCAGGAGCAGATCCTCCAAATAAAATGGCACCAACATAAGTGGTATCATTTGCCAGCGAATCGACATACAACCATCTGTTGTCGTTAAAGTTATAGCCTACCTGTGCGGCATCCGGAACAATTTCTACTTCGTAGCTTAAATCACCGTTGACGAATTTGTACTCATATTTTTGAAATGCAGGAATATCAACGATCAAGCTATAGATTGTTGTTGCCCCTTCCTGTGTTAGGGTTGCTGTAGACGGATCTAAATCGGGGCCTAATCCTGCGGCTGTTTGAAAATCGCCAATAACGTGCACACCAGTCGAGTTTACGATTTGTCCTGCCATATCCACAGCAAATTTTACCTTTTTAGCTGTTAGGGATGTTGCTATAAGCGCACATCCAATGCTTAATAGTATTTTTTTCATGAGTCCTTAATTAATTAGTTAAAACAACTTTTTTATAAAACGGTTTTTTATTGTCTAAGGCAATAGACATGGTGTACACTCCATTAGCCAGTTGAGTAAGATCCACACGCGACGTGTTTTCCACCTGAAAAACTTCTTTTCCAAAGGCATCATACACTCTTACCATTAATTTATCGGGATTTGTATAATTCAAATCAATATCAATGATTCCTGAAGAAGGATTAGGATAGATGGAAATATGTTTTCCTTCGAGTTCTTCAATGGCTGTGGCAATGGAATACGCATATCCCTGTGAGTAGGCATATACACATCCATTGGCGTCTGTTGTTCTTACTACATAGATACCACTTTGAGTTGGCGTGTAATTTTGAGAAGTAGCACCGTTGATCAATACACCATTATAGTACCATTGATAAGTGGTGGCAGAGGCTGTTGTGAGATCGCTACCACTGGTAGTAATAGTTGGTTGTGCAGGTGCTGCATTATTAATATAGCAGGTACTGTAACGGTGAGCCTGTGAGGAAGTGCCTCCGGGAGTAATTGTAAATATGGGTGTTCCGGCAGGGTTTAATTCATAGATCTTTCCGGCAATTGCCACGCACACCAACTGATTCCCGTTTGGATATTGTTCGGAGCTTCCTTCATTGCTGCTATAGCCAAAACCTGAATTGCGTTGCAGGTAAGTGGAGGGCGCATAGGCAGATCCCGGAGTGATCGTATAATTATAATTGCCATCATAGGGTGGCATTACCTGATCAATACTCGACTGTGATGTAGAAACGCCCTGATTATTGAAGCCTACCAGGCGTCCTGCATTGGGGTGCCCTTCCGGAATCCAGTGCGCATCATGTGTTACATTTAAAATTTTTGTTCCTGTTGCCTGATATACCTGAGGATTTCCCCAACGGTATAAAAAATCACCACCTTTGCCTGAATTACCACCACTGTGTGAGGCTGCCTGCGCTGTTGTGGTGCTATGATCGATCACATACCATTCGCATAGGTTATGAGAACTTACGACGATCTGATCGAGAATAGGGTTATAATCGATACCATTCATGTGCATCCAGTCTTTTTGGGTAGCATAATTAATATTTAATAGTTCAGGATGATTTACGATGGATGTTTGATAATTAGCCTTTGATGAATTGACATTTTGCACCAAATGATCCCACACATGCCATTCCCATACAATATTGCCTGTTGTGGCACCGGTTGGTTGTACCTCAATGATTTTTTCGGGCCAGATCGAAGCAAGCGTTACAGTACCTCCGGCTGCGGTTAATTCGGTTTGTGTTTTTGATTCGTAGGCAATCATGAGAACGTTACCATTTGGCAGAGGGCAATGATCATGATGGGAGTAATAGGTAGAAGAGGAATAGGTAAAGTTCCATAACAGATTTCCTGCATAATCATGCTTTTGGATTCCTCCACAGGCACCCCCGCCGTTAAAGGTTGTGTTGTTTACTTTCACACTTCTCACCAGTATTCCTCCCGGCATTAAATAAGAGGAGTAACCGGTTCCGGTGGTTAAGCCTGTCCATGTCTTTACAGTTGTGTTGGCGGTATCAACCAATTGTGCTGTTGTGGAGTTTTGCACGCTGTAAAGCGTTAAGCCATTCCATTGCTGTGCCTGCAAGATGGACGTAATACATATGCTGAGCAATAGTATTGTTTTAGTAAAAAGTTTATTCATAGTTAATTTTTTATTAACTAAAAGTAAATTTAATACCAGGTCAAATCAATTTTTTGAGATAAAGAAAGTCTTTCCTGAGGTTAAAGACTAAAGTGTTTATTCACTACTTCTTCGTAACTATTACCCACCGGTATTTTTTTATCTCCTATTTGAAACACTTTATTTCTAAGGCTTTCCACTTTTTTGATAGGAACAATAAAGGAACGGTGAACCCTAATGAAATCTGTTGCCGGAAGCTTTTCCAGCATGGCCTTCATGGTCATTCTGGCAACAATGGTTTTTTGTTGAAACAGATGGATCTTTAAATAATCATCCAGTGCTTCTATATATAGAATGTCATCCAGTGTTATTTTTTGTAAGCTGTAATCGGCTCTTACAAAAATATGTTGAATCAGCTTTTGGTTATTGTTTACGGCAAAATAGTCTTTGGCTTTATCGGCCGCCTGTTTAAAACGCTCAAAGGTAAATGGTTTTAAGAGGTAATCCAGGGCATTTAAATTAAATCCTTCCACGGCATAATCGGCACGGGAGGTAATGAAAACAACAACTGTATTTTGCTTTACCTGTTTGTAAAGATCAATGCCATTTAAGTTAGGCATGTCGATGTCGAGGAAGATAAGATCAGCAGGGAATTTCTTTAAGTATTTTAATCCGTCTTCAGCGTTACTAAATGTTTTTTCAATCGTGATGGTTTCTATTTCACGACAAAAATTTTCAATCACCTTTAAGGCGATTGGTTCATCATCTATGGCTATAGCTTTTATCATAAAACACAATCAAACATTCAAATAAGAGGATACAAATTATATACTAAATTAAGTAGCTTTTATAAAAATAGCAACAACAGAGGTAAACACTTTGTTTTTGTCGGTAAATGTATTTATTAATTTTGAAGATATGTTGTAAATTTAATAAAGTAAACAGATGCCTGATAATGCTGATCCTGCAGGGATCTGATTTTTTATCCATCTTCGCCTTTAAAAATTAAATTATGTCTGCCAGAACTCTTACAGCCGATGTATTGAAAGGAATAGCTGTTCTTTTGATGATACAGGTTCATTTGGTGGAGCTGTTTGCAAGCCCGGATATTTTTGTGAGTCATACAGGCAAGTTGTTGCTCTTTTTGGGAGGGCCTCCGGTAGCGCCTGTGTTTATGATCTTATTTGGTTACTTTATGTTTTCATCCGATAAATCAACAGGGCAACTAATGTGGAGAGGTTTAAAAATACTGGCTTTGGGGATGTTGCTGAATCTGGCCTTAAACGCTCATTTATTATGGGCGGTATATAAGGGAGCTGTTCAGGTAGACGTATGGTCTTATGTTTTTGGCGTAGATATTCTACCCTTTGCAGGGCTTGGTTTATTGGTGATAGCACCGTTACAGAAAGTCATGCAACAACATCCGGTGGTTGTGTTATTTATGATTCTTGTAGCCATTTTTACGGGACATTATCTGATGAATTACCTGCCCGAAAATAATGTACTGAAATACCTGTCGGCATTTATCTATGGAAGCACGGAGTGGTCTTATTTTCCTTTGTTACCCTGGATAGCTTATCCTTTGTCGGGAATAGCGTTATATCAATTGCAACGGCGGTATGATTTCAGTTTTTTTTATTTACCTAAAACCAGATTATTATTTGGCATCACCTTTTTCCTGTTCTTCGTGTTTACCTTTCAATATGCAGTGTCTGTGTCGTCTGATTTGTTGATGTATTATCACCACGGTGCTTTGTTTTTTTTATGGGTGTTATTGTTTGTTGTTTTTTATGCCTTATTGATTGATGAGTTTTATCAGCGTACCGGCGAGACATGGGTTAGTCGCTACCTTAGCTGGTTGGGCAGAAATCTCACTTTTGTGTATGTCGTACAATGGATCATTATTGGCAATATCGCCACAGGGATTTATAAAACAGTGTCGAGTCCTCTGTATCTGGCCTGTTGGTTTGCTGGCATAACGATCGTTACCAGCGGCTTGGTTTATCTGCTGTTGTGGGTGAAGAGAGTCGTTCTGTCTCCGGCGAAGGAATAAGAATACTTTTGATTTATTACTTGTGAGTGCTATCGCCTTTGGTGGTGGTACGTTCAGGGATTGTTAGAAAGTAAGCGATAACAAATAGGATCACAACCCCTGTTACTAAAAATGTGGCGGATGGCCCGAACTGAAACCAAATAACCCCTGCGATTGAACTGGCTAGCATGGTAGCAATACTTTGAAAGGAAGAGTATGTTCCAATAGCTGTGGCAGTATCTTTCTTGTCGGTAATATTGCTGATCCACGCTTTTGAAACGCCTTCTGTGGCGGCCATGTAAATGCCGTAAATTCCGAAGAGTATATAAAACAGATAGGTATTTGTGTTGACCGCCATGCCAAAATAAACCAGGGTAAACAATACTAAGCCAATGATAAACATGTTCTTGAAACTGATTTTGTCGGCTAAAATACCTAGTGGAAAAGCAAAGAGGGCGTAGATGAGATTATAGAAAATGTAAATTCCAATAGTTCTGGTGTCGCTTAGTCCTGCTTGTTTTGCTTTGAGTAAAAGAAAAACATCGGAGCTGTTGAACAGTGTGAAAGCCAGCAACCCGATCAGTAATTTGCGATAGGCGGGAGGGCTTTGTTTCCAGTAGTTGAGGAATGAAAAAAATGAGGTTGTTGTTTTTTCTTTTAGCGATGCCTGTTTTTTCTCCTTTAAAAAGAAAGAAGCCATAACGGCGAGTATGCCGGGAATGAAGGCAATGAAGAATAAAGTTTTGTAATCTTCGGGATGAAAATACAGATAGAGTAAAGCAAAAACAGGCCCAATGGCGGCACCGGTGGTGTCCATGGCACGGTGAAAACCAAACACTTTTCCTTTTGTTTCAGGAGTAGCCTCATCCGAAAGAATGGCATCGCGGGCGGCCGTTCGTATTCCTTTTCCAAAGCGGTCTGTTGTTCTTGCAAAGAAGATCCACAAGGGATAACTCAAAACAGCCATCATGGGTTTTGAAATGGCACTGAAGGCATAACCGATTTGTACGAAGGGAAGTCGCTTACCTTTAGTGTCTGAAAGTTTTCCGAAGTAACCTTTGCTGATGCCGGTGGTAGCTTCTGCTACACCTTCCAAAATCCCTATTAGTACTATTGAAAAGCCAATGCTTTTTAAATAAATAGGCATGATGGGATAGAGCATTTCACTGGAGATGTCGGTAAACAAACTCACCACGGATAATATCCAAACGGTTCTTGTGATGTATTTCAAAATATGATTTTAGGTGTTGTTGTTTAATTGAAGTATTGTTGTATATAAACTTTTTAATTGGGTCTTTGAAAATTTGGATTAAGTAGTTTTATGATTTTGTAATATGTTGTGTTCTGCCTTGAAATACTTAATAGAATGCCAAAAATCACCAAAAACACAAAACCTAATATTCCGAATTCGGGATGTCCTGAAAGGATAGAGATTCCAATTAAAAATGAAGTGGATAAAATAATCATTTGAATGTAATAAAATTTATACTTTAAGTTGTAGTCTCCATCTATTTTTTCTAAACTAAATTCGCCTTTGTCTATTCCACTTAACGGACTAGTTGTTCCTTTGTAATGAAATGAGTTGAATTTTATTTTGTTGTTTTCTTTTCTTATTTCGGTCGCATAATTTTTGGCTAAATAGGTTTCGATTATTAAAAGCAATTCGTCCTCACTAATTTTAGTATGGTCTATTTGCAATTTCTCATTGAATTCTATAATAAAAGGAAATGCCATATTTTATTTGTTTTCTTATAGTGACGCTCACTCTTTGAGGCTATTATAATGCGGCTCAAAGCACTCGTCTACCGAAACGCTACTAACAAAGATAAATGTTTATATTATTATAAAAATTAACAAAGTCTTGTTTTTCATTTATTTTCTATGATGAGCGCTAAGATTTTTTTAGCCAATCTAAGTAGGTCATTTCAAATTTAATTTCTTTTGGTCCATTTGTTCCCACTTCTGTCCAACCGGCTTTTCTATAAAACGTTTCTGCTCTTGTATTGGGAGCGGTCCCTAACCACACTGTATTTTTTGTTTGTGTGAAATACCAGTCCAACATTACCTTATGTAATTGTTGTCCGATGCCTTTTTTCTCAAATTTTGGATCCAAAAACAACGCCCAAATGTTATTTTCCTTCAGATCAGCAATCGCAAATCCAACAATCAGATGATTAATTTCACATACCCAACCTTTCCCTCTCAATGAAATAAATTCTTTGCAATCTTCATCGGTTACTAAATCAGGATTTGACAAGGTGTTTTCCGTTACCGAATTTCTTACAATTTGCATTTGTTTTATGTCGTCAATTTTCGCTTCTCTAATAATCATTTGTGTTTCATCAATTGATAGTATTATTTTGTCAGGCATTATGGCTGATAATAGTACGGTTCAGTGAACTCGTCTACATAACAAAGATAAATGTTTAATGGGCTTTTTGCAAAAGCTTTGTTGTCGAACGTGTTACTTATAGATTGTCTTACCTGCTGTTAGTTGTCTCTATTAGCTCCCTTAACAATTTGAATTCGCCGTCTTCTAATAGGCTTAAATTTCCTGAAGTTGCATTTTTAATAACAGTGTCTACCTTTCCAATGGTTTCAATCATTGGTACTATTTTAGAACTATAGTTATTATAAAATCGAGTTATATCTGCTTTGCAACAAGCGATTTTATATCCACTTGTCGAGCTGGTTATAAGTATTTTGCTATCTCTGAGGCGTGTAATAATTTCTTTATTCAAAACTCTTTTTGTCACATTTATTTCTCGGATATTAATTCTGTCTAAAATTTCATCGGAGTATGCATATGAAAAAGGATTCTTCTTAAATCTGTATATTAAGTAGTTTAAGCAAACTAGTTGATTTTTAATTTCTGGACTTTGTGATTCTTGATTTGAAGTAAAAAACTCATTGATTCGGTAGAAAATAAAGTCTACAAGTTCCTGATTATATTGCTCGTCTTCATTGTCAATATTGCCGAAAAACTTAAGCGGAACTTCTGGCCATTCTCTTAGATGAAGAATATGTTTATGTAAAATATCAAGTATTTCATTATTTCGAGAATCAATTTTGGATGGTTCATAACATCTTGCTACACTGCCAGCTATGAAATCAGCAAGTTGAATAAGGGGTTCGTCCTTGCTATCTCTAAAGCTAAATGAAGGGCCTTTGAAAAGATCTGTTTGTCTGTGGTGCTTATCCACGTAGTCAATGAATCCACTCATAAAATCTTCTGTTCCATGCTGATCAGAGATTAATTCTAAGAATGGATAATAGTCATAAAGTTCACGATCAAGTAGTCCATTGGTGTATTTATAAAAACTATTTTGAAATTGCAACCCGCTTTCTTCGAATATTTTTCTCTTATCTACAATCACACTGTAAATACGAAAATCTAATTCAGAAATAGCTTGAAGAAATTTTAATCGATCGCCTATGTCTCTGAAAGCTTTAGCATTAGATTTTACTTCAGGCGCAAAAGTAAATTTGGAAGCAATTTGTTGGAATTTTTCGCGAATTTCAGAAACTAGATTTTCCTCTATAATTACAGCACTAACCACAAAAAAAGTAGTCACACCCTCTTTTTCAAAGTGAATACTTTTGTTTCCTGATTCATCAATAAATCCAATTTTTTTGTTCATAGTTTAAGTCGGCTTGCAGGTAACTTACATATACCCGCCACATAATAGCGCATATCTTTAGTTCAATTAAAGATACAAAAAATTACATGATCTTAAAATCACCGGCTTCTATCAGGTCTTCTTCGCTAAGAAGGCTGATGTCTATCAGGTCTGATTTGTAATGCGCGCGCAAAGCCTTGATCCAACGCTTGGCTCTTTCCGATAATTGAAAATCATCCGACATCAAACGCCCACGCATTACCAAAATACCTAAGTCTGCTCCTTCATACAGGTAATCATCCTTTTGAGTGATCTGTAAAAAGAACGCTTCGTTATCATCTACCACCGATTGACGATGTGCATCCATTTTTTTGAATTGAATATTGCCGTTCTTTTTCATTTCCCAAATACCCGATTCAGGAACCTTAGT
>JACQAK010000228.1 GCA_016194985.1 Bacteroidota bacterium | reverse complement strand
GTTTCTAATTCATCATCCAGATCATACCAATAAAACGGCAAACAATAACTGGCTCTGAATCCATTAAAATTGGCATATCCCATGCTATAATCGTCTGTTATTCCTAATTCCTGAAGAATAAAATAAGTATCCGGAAATTTAAGCATAGAGAAATGCTGGCGCGAATTAAAAATATCACGGTGCGTAATATTAGCAAGTCTGTTAATTTCAATTTTAACTTGCGAGGAATTACCATTAGAACCAAAGGACGGATGAATACCTGTAGAAGAATAATCTGCCAAATGCTTGATCAGTTTTTGAAAACCATAATTATTTGAAGGATGATTTTTATCATTCACTCCATAATCTCCCAATAAAAAGAAATAAATCACCTTTAGCTTATATCTTTTTTGAATCTCAAGCTGATAATCATACGAATCAAAAGGATCCTTTTCCTTTCTCAACAACACGGATGTACGATCTATCAAATCCGTTTTATCCAGATGCACTAAGGATTTTAAATAACCACCTATAGAACGCATTACCCCTTTTTCCCTGTACTTATAAGCATTATCAATATCAATACTAGAAATAAAAGTGTATGAGGGATGTGTCGTTATCAATTGTGGAAATTTCTTCTTCAACAACTTTTCAAATTCGATAATCCACAAATTAACCAAAGGGATTTTCAAAAAATCATACTGATAGGCCAAGCTATTTTCTGCTTCAAAACGATTAAACGAATCCGGAATAAAAGGCAAATATTCTTCGTAGCGGCTTACCAGGTAAAATGACGCCGCAAATAGATCAAAAGGTAAAACACTATGGTATGTTTTAAAGAAATACTTAAAATAAGCCTCATGATTCTGCATTTGTATGGTTTGTTCCTTTATACCGGATTCAAACAAAAGTGTATGCGCTACAATATGAAAATCACTTTCTACATCCTGGGTCGTATATGAAAATTTATGCCCTTCATATAATTTATAATCATCTATACTATTGGTTAATGTGAATTCCAGCCCCAGAGAATCTTTTAAAATAAGATTAAACGTATACTTTACTCTCGGAGTAATTTTATGAGTATAAATTAAAATATGTGCGTTTGGATTCAAAAGGTATAAGTCTTCTAAACAAATATAACAGCTAAGGTCAAACGTTATTACTTTACCAAATATTGTTATTTATACGCAATTGTTAATTAAAAATAATATTGAATAAGGTGATAATGACTCATTAAAGCGTAATTTTTATACTTTTAAGCACCATTTTTAAACCTCATATTATGCAACAATTAATAGAATGTGTACCAAATTTCTCTGAAGGACTGGATATGTCTGTCATCCATCAAATTACTCATGAAATTGAGTCAGTTGATGGCGTTCGTTTACTAAATGTTGATCCGGGCAAAGCTACCAACAGAACAGTAGTGACCTTTGTGGGAACCCCTCAGTCAGTTGTAGATGCCGCCTATTTGGCAATAAAAAAAGCAGGTGAGTTAATTGATATGAGTAAACATAAGGGCGAACACCCTCGTATGGGAGCTACAGATGTGTGTCCGTTAATTCCAATTGCAAATATCAGCATGGAAGAAACCGCTAAATGGGCTCAAAAATTAGGAGAACGCGTAGGAAAAGACTTACAAATACCGGTATATTTATATGAAGCTGCCCAACCCAATAAAGAAAGAAGTAATCTTTCGGTTATCAGAGCAGGGGAATATGAAGGTTTCTTTAAAAAAATAAAATTACCCGAATGGAAACCGGATTTCGGGCCTGAGGAATTCGACGCTAAACGCGGCGCAACCGTTATCGGAGCGCGCGATTTTTTGGTAGCCTATAATGTCAATTTAAATACGACCTCAACACGTCGTGCCAATTCTATTGCGTTTGATGTGCGCGAAGCCGGTCGTGTAAAACGCGAAGGCGACCCTATTAATGGCAAAGTGGTAACAGATGCAAATGGAAATCCTGTTTCCATTCCTGGAAGCTTAAAATCAGTAAAAGCCATCGGCTGGTTTATTGAGGAATATGGAGTAGCACAAATCTCTATGAACCTTACCAATATTAATATCACACCATTACACATAGCATTCGACGAAGTGTGTAAAAAAGCTACCGAGCGTGGCATTCGGGTAACAGGTTCCGAATTGGTTGGTTTGGTGCCGCTAAAATCCTTACTGGATGCCGGAAAATATTTTCTATTGAAACAACAACGCTCTACAGGTGTTTCCGAAAAAGAACTTATTAAAATTGCCATCAAAACCATGGGACTGGATGAATTGGCACCTTTTAAGCCGGAAGAACGCATCATTGAGTATTTACTAAAAGACAAGGCAGACAGCAAATTAGTTAATATGACATTAACCGATTTTGCTGATGAAACAGCCAGCGAAAGCCCGGCGCCCGGCGGAGGTTCTATTTCTGCTTATGTTGGTTCATTGGGTATTTCCCTGGCAACCATGGTTGCTAATCTGTCATCTCATAAAAAAGGCTGGGATGCCCGTTGGGAAGAATTTAGTGTGTGGGCCGAAAAAGGACAAAAAATAAAAGATGAATTAACCAAACTGGTCGATCTGGATACAGCAGCCTTCAATAAAATCATGTCGGCTTTTAGTTTGCCAAAAGGAACTGACGAAGAAAAAGCCGCCCGAAAACAAGCCATTCAGGACGCCACTCAATTTGCAATTGAAGTACCCTTTAAAGTAATGCAATTATCTTATGATAGTTTAACCATCATTAAAGCAATGGCGGATATCGGCAACCCCAATTCGGTTTCCGATGCCGGAGTTGGAGCCTTGTGTGCCCGCAGTGCCGTTATGGGGGCTTTTATGAATGTGCGCATCAATGCAAGCGGTTATGATGATAAAACTTATGTTGCCGATATTATTGCCAAAGGCAAAGATATTGAGAACAAAACCATTGCTTTAGAAGCTGATATTTTAAAAATTGTAAATGAAAAAATAGGAGTATAACCCTCAACTCATGACTAACCAATTTGCAACTTTTTTTGAAAATAAAATCAGAATGTATGCCATTCTGATTTTAATACCTCTCTGCCTGTATGCAAAAAGTTGGTTCTATGAGTTTTCTCCTATGGATGATCAATGGATGGTTATTAAAAATGCAGACGTTTTATCGGATTGGAAAAATATAGATGCCTTTTTTACCAGACCATTAATGGGGCTATACTATCGGCCTTTTTTCAGCATATCCCTTATGCTTGATTATCACATCGGAAAAACATCACCATTTATTTACCATTTCAGTAATCTCATATTTCATTTAATATCTGTTGTTCTGGTATATAAATTATTTTTAAACTTAAAGATCTCCAATGCCATTTCATTTCTTTTTGCTTTACTATTTGCTGTGCATCCGGCCTTATTACATGCCATTGCATGGATACCGGGGAGAAATGATATTTTACTGACTGTTTTTGCTCTTAGTTCATCGATTTACCTCATTAAATTTTTGGAAAAAGAACAAAAGACATACCTATGGCTTCATTTCTTCTTTTTTTTCTGCGCAATGCTTACCAAAGAAAATGCATTTGCGTTGCCTGTCTTTTTTATAATGTTAATCTACCATTTTAATAAGTCCAAAAAAACATATATCACCTTACTCATCGGATGGATTGCGATACTTTTAATCTGGTTTATGTTAAGGAATTATGCCGTTAAATCCTCCCTAACCTTAGGTCCCGATATATTTGAATCAATTAAACGATTTTTCATGGGGCTATTGCTATACATCGGTAAAAGTATAATACCCCTTCATCAATCTGTCTTTCCTACTTTAAAAAACTCTACCATTATTTTTGGACTAATAGCATCAGGCATATTGATATTTTTATTACTAAAACCAGGCTTGAAAAATAAAACACTGGCTTTTTCGGGGTTGATCCTTTTTTTCAGTATGATAGCTGTTCCGGTTTGGTACGGAGCTACCGGAAGCTCAGGAGAACATTATGAGCACCGAATATATCTTCCGTTAATAGGACTGTTGATATTCATTTCTCAGATTAATTTCAACCAAACCTCCCCTCTGTTTATTTACTCCACCATCATCGTCATCATGGTCTTTAGCTTCAAAACATTTTACAGATTAAATATCTATAAAACCGAAAACTCATTTGTCGATTCAGGGATAAAAGAAGCGCCTGAGTACTATTATTTTTATGCCATAAAAGGAGACAAACTATTATCTCAACAAAATTTTGCCGCATCAATACCCTATTACAACACCGCTATCAATATGCAACCACAGCGCCCACAATTATATAGCTCAAGAGGTTATGCCTTTGTTGAATTGAACAAGCATAAAGAATCTGTAGATGATTTTACCAAAGCCATAGAATTTACCAAAAACAATCCTGATATGTATCTCAACCGATGTTTGGCAAATAAAAAATTTGGTGATTTGGAATACGCCATGAAAGACTTTACCTATTTAAAGAAGAATTTCCCTAAGAGCATTCCACAAGGACTCGAAGAAGATTTGGTTTCGCAATGGTATAATTATTTAGAAGGAAAAATCAGCAACCAAATAGCATCCGACCAAAAAAATGCATCCCTGTATGTTAACCGGGCTAAAATTTTAATGCTAAACAAAAAACGAACAGAAGCTTTCGAAGATATTAAACATGCCTGTGAACTAGAACCAAATAACAAAACCTATCAATCTTATCTGGAGCTTCTAAACTCGCGTATGAAATAACGCAAGCACCGTCATTTTTACATATTAATCAAATAAAATCCGTTTAATTTTAATAAATTTGCCATTCCAAAAATTCATTTACCATGTTTGATAATTTATCCGATAAGCTCGAAAGAGCCCTTAAAACTTTAAAAGGTCAGGGAAAAATAACTGAGATTAACGTTGCCGAAACATTAAAAGAAGTTCGTAAAGCCTTACTGGATGCCGATGTTAACTACAAAGTTGCAAAAACATTTACAGATACCGTTAAAGAAAAAGCGCTTGGCCAAAACGTATTAACAGCCGTTTCACCAAGCCAGTTATTGGTAAAAATCACTCATGATGAATTAACCCAATTAATGGGGGGCAGAATGGAAGAGATTTTCCTCGGTGGAAATCCAACTATTATTTTAATGAGTGGTTTGCAGGGTTCAGGTAAAACAACCTTTACCGGAAAATTAGCAAACTTCTTAAAAACTAAAAAAGGTAAAAAGCCATTATTAGTGGCTTGCGACGTATATCGACCTGCTGCTATTGATCAATTACATGTTTTAGGAGAACAAATTGGGGTGGATGTTTTCTCAAACAAAGAAGAAAAAAATCCTATCAGAATTGCCGAAGCCGCGATTAAACAAGCTAAGGAAAATGGCAATAGCATCGTATTAATTGATACAGCCGGTCGTTTGGCGGTTGATGAGCAAATGATGACGGAGATCGCTGAGCTAAAAGCCGCCATTAAACCAAATGAAATTTTGTTTGTGGTAGACGCTATGACGGGGCAGGATGCCGTTAATACGGCAAAAGCCTTTAACGATCGTTTGGATTTTGATGGTGTTGTATTAACCAAATTAGACGGTGATACCCGCGGTGGAGCAGCTTTATCTATCAAATCAGTCGTAAACAAACCAATCAAATTTATTGGTACCGGCGAAAAAATGGAGGCACTGGATGTTTTCTATCCGGAACGTATGGCCGATCGTATTTTGGGGATGGGTGACGTAGTTACATTGGTTGAACGTGCCCAGGAACAATTCAATGAAGAAGAAGCCAGAAAATTATCCAAAAAAATTGCTAAAAATCAATTCGATTTTAACGACTTTTTAGGCCAATTACAGCAAATTAAAAAAATGGGAAATATCAAAGATCTGGTTGGAATGATTCCGGGTGTTGGTAAAGCCATGAAAGACGCAGAAATCAACGAAGACGCCTTTAAAGGTATTGAAGCCATTATAGGATCTATGACTCCAAAAGAACGTACTCAACCCGAAATTTTAAATGGCTCCCGCCGTCAGCGTATTGCAAAAGGAAGTGGTCAATCTATTCAGGAGGTCAATAAATTATTAAAACAGTTTGAAGATACCCGAAAAATGATGCGCATGATGGGAGATAAAAATCAAATGGCAAAACTGATGAAAAATATGCCGGGCGGAATGCCTAAAATGTAAGCAATAATTAAAAGTTAAAAGGTTATGAAAGATTTAGAATAATTAAAAAATCACTTAAACCTTTCAATTTTCTAAACCTTCAAACTTTCTAAATCAAAATGGTACTAATCGACGGAAAAAAAATATCGCAACAACTACAGTCTGAAATTGCACAGGACGTAAAGGATCTTATTGCTAAAGGACATAAACAACCCCATTTGGCCGCTATTCTTGTGGGCGACGATCCGGCTTCCCAAACCTATGTTAACAGCAAGGTAAGAGCCTGCGAAAATGTTGGGTTTAAATCCACGCTGGTGAAATTTGAAGCGTATGTTTCCGAACAAAAATTACTATCAAAAATAGATGAATTGAATAATGACGATGATATCGACGGATATATTGTTCAACTCCCTTTACCCCGTCATATTTCCGAACAAAAAATCATTGAAGCCATTAAACCAAGCAAAGATGTAGATGGCTTTCACCCTATCAATGTTGGTCGCCTGGTATTAAATTTACCTACCTATGTAAGCGCCACGCCTTTTGGTATTGTTCAACTATTAGAACGCTACAATATTCCAACAGATGGAAAACATTGTGTTGTAATTGGAAGAAGTCATATCGTAGGATCACCTATGAGTATCTTAATGGCTAAAAACACCAATCTTGGTAATTGTACTGTTACCCTGTGTCATAGCCATACTCAAAATTTAAAAGAACACACCTTAAATGCCGATATTATTATTGCAGCCATAGGAAAACCCAATTTTGTGACCGCTGATATGGTAAAAGAAGGAGCTGTTATTATAGATGTTGGTATTAACCGCGTAGATGATGCTTCTACCAAAAGTGGCTATAAACTGGTTGGAGATGTTCAGTTTGAGGAAGTTTCTAAAAAAGCAGGGTATATTACTCCTGTTCCGGGAGGGGTTGGACCAATGACCATTGCTTCACTCTTAAAAAATACCCTTATAGCAGCTAAAAGAGAGTTTTAATGTTCAGAAAGTGTATAAAAAGCGAAAGTCCCGGCCACTACCCCGAGACTTTCTAACCAATTAATCTAGAACAAAACTACACTAAAACTTACTGCCAACAGTAACAGCAATAGTCGTGCCAGAATTTTTCAAAGTAGATTTATCAACGAAATTAGGATTATACATGTAGTAATTAGCATTACTCATACTCCTTGTAAAAGACAGATCCACATACAACTTTTCTCTTCTGAAGCCTATACCTCCGGTAAAAAAGGATGTTACAAAATCCCCTGTAAACGTTTCTCCAAACGGACTTCCATACATCGCATAGCCCAGCCTTACAATAATGGGTTTAACATTAGCCTCTACTCCCACTCTTAAATTAGAGGTTTGACTATACTTGCTTCTGATAGTAGCATTAACAGCCGTAAACTCCTGAGGAGAACTCTGAATAGACGCCTGCCTGTAATTGATAATATCATAATCAACATTCATCGCCCCGAATTTCTTGTACAACAAAGCTACACTTCCTGTAAATTTCATTGGCGTAATGATCTGATAATTAAATTTACCGCCATTATCCGGAGGATATTGGCTGGAAAAAGAACCTCCCTCATCATAATTAGCCGTCATCTTATAAACATACCCATCCGTTAAATTATAAACGGTTGGAGAATGGAAACTGGCACCTAACCTAATAAAATCAGCGGCTCTGTATATCACTCCCAATTTTAAATTATAACCCGTACCCGTTGTTTTGTAAGTTTCCTGATAAGCAAGGTTCTTAAACCCACCTACGCCCTGAGATGGATACGAATAAGTAGGTGAGGTATTTGTACTGGCCCTCATTGAATCTTTTACATCCGACTCGGAATACACAGAGGTGTAGTTATAGGTAATAGTGGGGATACCTAAAGTAGCGCCGATATATAATTTATCCTTATACCCATAAGCATAATTAAAGCACCATTCATTAATTCTTCCTCTGGCTTCAATGGTCTTAGATTGCAGCAGATCGTATTTTGTATTGATAATACTGGTATATTTATTATTGATGGTATCATACATATCTATCAGATAATTATCATAGGCCATGCCTGAATAACTGTTATCCAGGTTTTTTAATGTCTTTCCGTTAGCCTCGGCCAAAAAATCGTTGGCAATACTTTTAAAATTAGCATTTCCTTCAATAGTAATATTACTATTAAAATTTGCTATTTGATTACAGGATAAACCCAGAGCATGGTGATTATCCGGTTGCTTTTTACTATCCCAGGCACCAACCAGTGTCAATCCATCAAAAGGTACACTGGCTTTAAAATTTTTATTGGAAGTTCCATTATGTGTGGCCTCTACCGAATAAAATTTTAATCCAAAAGAAAGATTTATGTCTCCTTTTTTATATAATCCAATCCCGGCCGGATTATTGGACATACAGGAGCCGTCTGCTCCCAATGCTCCAAACGATCCTGCCATGGCTTTACTTCGGGAAGTTCCCCCAAACATTGTTTGGGAATACCTCATGGCATCTATGTCGTTTTGAGATATAAGATGTATAGATAACAAGCTAAATGCTGCTATTAAATGAAAAGATTTCATAATAAATCAGTTAAAATTATACGGGAAATATCGTTTATCTAGGTCGGTGTCCTCCACCGCCTCCACCACCGGGCGAATTTCCGCCACCGCCATTATTGGAAGGGAAGCTAGGTGTTGGAAAACTATTTTGTCTCACAGGAGTTTCAAATCTTGGTGTATTATCTATTGGCTGTTGCTTTACCGGCTCCTGATTTCTAACCGGATTCTGTCTGACAGGTGTATTTAAATCAGGCGATTGTAAAGGAACATCCTGTTGTCTAACAGGTGTTGTATTGGGGTTGTAATCACGAATAGGTGTGTTTCGAACAGGCTCATCAATCGTTCTGATGGGTGTGTTAGATCTCGTTGGAACATCCCCGCCATAAGTATGAGGCTGTTTTACACCACCTGTTCCAATAGGGGTACCATTACTATTAACTCTGATAGGTTCATCTAAAGTTGGTGTGTTGCCTCCCCGTGTTGTTGGGATCTCCGTGAACTTAACGGCGTGGCTTTGTTGAGCAGCTACAGAACTTACATACTTTTGATAATAGGAATCTGTTGTTCCTGTTGCACCCGGATTAGATGTTCTGTGGCTATTTCCT
>JACQAK010000054.1 GCA_016194985.1 Bacteroidota bacterium | reverse complement strand
TACTATTCAATCAGCACTAATCACTTAACACTAATTAAAAATGAAAAAATTAAATTTTAGAAAAATACTAACTATCGTTCTTTGGATTATTGGATTATCAGGTCTATTTGCGTCTTTAGCCTTTGCCACCGGTAAAGAAAAAAACGTAGTAGCCGAAAACATGTTAGTATCAGTGAACAACACGGATGTGAACACATTTATTGATGAAGAAGATGTAAAAGAATTTTTCAAAGAAAGGAATGATTCCATTTTAAACACTTCTGTAAAGAACATAGATGTAAACAGTTTAGAGAAAGCACTCAATTCTCATCCCGCAGTTGAAAACGCTGATATTGCAGTAGATATTAACGGAGACGTTACTATCGATGTAACGCAACGCACACCATTGGTTCGGGTTATCAATATGGATGGCGAAAGCTATTACATCGATGATAAATCCAAACTGATGCCCTTAAGCGATAAATACACAGCACGTGTACTCATTGCCACAGGATACATCATGGAGCCCTTCGCGTCGCGCTACCAGTTTCCGGTAAACACCATTGCTAAAAACGAATTGTTTAGCAAAGTAAGCGTGCTGGATGACATTTATAACATCTCCGCTTTTATTGCGAAAGACTCTGTGCTGTCAAGCCTGATACATCAAATAAATGTAACACCCGATAAAGAATTGGAATTATACCCCTCTATCGGAAATCACAAAATAATTTTCGGAGAAGCGATCGATCTTGAAGAAAAGTTTAACAAACTGAAATTATTTTATACAGAAGGATTAAATAAAACAGATGGTTGGAATAAATATTCCACCATTAATATAAAATATAAGAACCAAGTGGTTTGCACTAAAAAATAAGTTTATGGACAATAAGCAAACAGGAAAACAAATGCCGGAAAATGCTGAACTAGTTGTAGGACTAGACATTGGAACAACTAAAATTGCCGCTATCGTTGGGTATAAAAACGAACACGGTAAAGTAGAAATTTTAAGCATCGGTAAATCCGAGTCACTGGGTGTACACCGCGGTGTAGTTGCTAATATTGAGCAAACCATAGAGTCTATTAAAGCTGCTATTAAAATTGCCGGCGATAAAGCCAATATTGATATTGAAGAAGTAATCGTTGGCATTGCCGGTCAGCATATTAAAAGCATGCAACACCGCGGTATGGTTACCCGTAAATCATTAGAAGAAGAAGTATCCCAAAGCGATGTGGATCAATTAATTGATAACATGCACCGTTTGGTTATGAGTCCCGGTGAAGAAATCATTCACGTGATTCCGCAGGAATATATTATCGATAATGAAAGCGGCATCCGTAATCCAATAGGACATTCCGGTATCCGTTTAGAAGGAAACTTCCACATCATCACAGGACAGGTTTCTGCTGTAAAAAACATTTTTAAATGTGTAGACAGAGCAAAACTAACCACTGTTGATTTACATTTAGAACCATTAGCCAGTGCAGATGCCGTATTAAGTGATGAAGAGAAAGAAGCAGGTGTTGTATTAGTGGATATTGGTGGCGGTACAACCGACGTTGCTATTTTCTACGATGGTATTATCCGTCATACAGCTGTGATCCCTTTTGGTGGCAACATCATTACGGATGATATCAAAGAAGGATGTGGTATTATTAAAACACAGGCTGAGCAATTGAAAATGCGCTTCGGATCTGCCTTAGCACAGGAAAACCAATTAAATGAAGTGATCTCTATTCCCGGCTTAAGAGGCCGTCCACATAAAGAAATTTCTGTAAATACATTAGCCCAGATAATTCAGGCGCGTATGGAAGAAATTTTAGAGTTCGTGTTATTTGAAATTAAATCTTCCGGCTTCGAACGCAAATTAGCCGGTGGCATAGTGGTTACAGGTGGTGGCTCTCAATTAAAACACTTACCACAATTAGTGATGTTAACAACCGGTATGGATTGCCGTATTGGTACGCCAAACGAACACTTAGCGGGTGCTGATGATGAATTAAAAAATCCAATGTACGCCACAGGTGTTGGTTTAGTAATGAAAGGTATTGAAAAATACGAACGCGAAGCAAAACGTGGAACTAACTCTACTAAAGCTGTTGAAGAAAAAGTTGCAGTTGAAACCGTTGAAGCAAGACAAAAAGCAGAGAAAAAAGTAACAGGACACTCCAAACAAAAAGTAGGAAGTTTCTTCGATTCTTTGATCAGTAAAGCAAAAGACTGGATGAGCGACGACGTTGAATAGTGATGAGAGATAAGTGATGAGTTGATTTATTTGTCACTTCGAGCACGGCAAAAGTCCAATGGACTTTTGAGCGAGATTGTGAGGGAGGGAGAAGATAAAAAAACAAACAACAACAAAACCGGGGACAAGAAACCCGAAACAATAAAATAACAAAAGTACAAACAACAAAATCTACATACCATGATGCAATTTGAATTACCACAGGAAGAAAGCTCAATTATCAAAGTAATTGGCGTTGGTGGCGGCGGAAGTAACGCTGTGAATCACATGTTCCGTTTAGGAATTAAAGGGGTTGATTTCATTATCTGCAATACCGATAAACAAGCATTAGGCAAAAGTCCGGTGCCTCATAAAATACAATTAGGTAATTCTTTAACCAGAGGATTAGGCGCAGGTGCAAAACCGGAAGTAGGCCGCGACTCTGCTTTGGAAAGCATTGATGAAATAAAAAATATTTTAAAAGACAACACCGAAATGGTATTTATCACTGCCGGTTTAGGTGGTGGTACAGGTACAGGAGCTGCTCCGGTAATTGCATCTATCGCTAAAGAACTAGGTATCCTTACTGTTGGTATTGTGACTATTCCTTTCTCATTTGAAGGAAAAAAACGCAGAGAGCAAGCCGAAAAAGGGTTGGAAGAAATGAAAAAATACGTAGACACCCTGATCGTTATTGGCAACGACAAACTACGCGAAATTTACGGAAGCTTAAAAATGACCGAAGCATTTGCTCACGCAGATAACGTGTTAACCAGTGCTGCAAAATCAATTGCAGAGATCATCAGTTTGCACATGCATGTGAATGTGGATTTTAATGATGTGAAAACGGTTATGCAGGATAGCGGTGTAGCGATCATGGGATCAGCTATTGCCAGCGGTGAAAAACGCGCTTTACGTGCGGTGGAAAATGCATTGATCTCTCCGTTATTAAACGACAATGATATTTCAGGGGCACGCCACGTATTATTAAATATCATGAGCGGAAGCGATGATATCGAAATGGATGAGTTCGGTGAAATTACTGATTTTATTCAGGAAGCAGCCGGTGGAACAGCCGAATTAATTACAGGCTACGGTACTGACCCATCATTAGGTGATAATGTATCAGTAACAATTATTGCTACAGGCTTTAATTCTAAAATGAATTCAGGCTACGAAGCACCAACATTTCAGGAACGTAAAATTGTAAGATTAGACGAGCCAACTGTTACTAAAACAGAAGCGCCCGTGCAAACCTCTATCATTGATGAGATACAAACTGCTGAGCCATTTGTATTCATTAAAGAAGAAGAAACCACTATCGTTAATAAAGTAGAAGAAACAGTTGCTCCAATCGTAAACGAGACTAAAGAAGAAGAGAAACCTGCGTTTAAAGTGTATTCTTTGGATGAACCGGTGAACGAAACGCCTGCTACATTTATCAACGAAACAACTACCAGTCAGGAGTTCATCATTAATGATATTTCTGCTGAAAAAGAAGAAAGCGAAACAATCAAAGCAGAAGCCAACAGCCGTGAAGAACAAATCCGTTTGGCGCAGGAGCGTATCAAAAAATTAAAAGAACTGACTTTGAAAATGAAAACACCTGAAGGTCTGAATGATCTGGAAAAAACATCAGCCTGGCAACGTAAGCAGGTAAATCTTGATCTAAACAGTTCAACACCGTCTACTGATTCACAAGTATCCCGTTATACCTTAGGTGAGAATAATGAAATCAGACCAAATAATTCTTTTTTACATGATAATGTAGATTAGTAATTAATCACAATAAAAAGAAACCCTTGCAGAAATGTGAGGGTTTTTTGCTTTAAATATCTATAGCAACTACATATAGAATTGCAATTTGTTTATGAACGTTACCAATTTAGGATTACCAATGGTATTGATCAATTGTGTTTTAGTAACCACTGCTTTTCTGTTTATTTCTTTGATACTCATTGCTATTAGCAGAGCAATGGCTGAAAAGCATTAATGCCATTTCTATCTAACATATCATTTTAATAACGCTCGCATAAAACGGATTACTTGCTACATTCCGTCAAAATAATATCTTTATGCCCGGCATTTGCTATTAAATGGAAAACACTCCGGATTATCAATTCACCAAAGAAGTCGTAACCAATACGATACGTTTACGATTGCTTACCAATGGCGTCATCCATTACACCTATCTGCCAAATTCGGAAGTAGATGATGTTCAGCATCGCTTAAATTACGAAGGACTTTTAACCTTAGTGGGTAACAAAAAAAAGTATCCTGCCCTGTTGGATGGAGATGATTTTGCGAATGTAACTCCCGAAGGAAGAAGAATGGTGCGTGAACTGGAACCCTTCATTCCGGTGAGTGCCAGAGCCATGGTGATCAAAGTATTAGGGCAACGGATCTTAGCTAACTTTTACATTCGCTTTCATCAACCCATCATTCCAACAAAAATATTTGATAATCATCAGGAAGCACAAGAATGGCTGAATCAATTTATTAATCACTCCTGATTAGTAAATTTCACAAAAGGCAGTTTGTCAAAATTCTTATCGCCCGTAGTCATATTAATTGTTTTATCCGGATTAGAAGTATGAAAAGAAATTCCCGCATCCCTATGCAATACATATTGTCTGCTTATCATATCATACTTAAAAGTAATGATACGTGTCCAGCGCCAGTTACTGCCACCATAATGCTCTACCGAAAAGAAATTATTTTTCACTACAACCCTCTCATAAGGATCACCATATATACCACCACAGTTTTTACATAACACCACATGTGCATTTTTAGCTACCAATACATAGCCCTTGGTTTTAGTGCCATGCAATATCAATAAGGGTCGAGTAGTATCCGGAAAACTTTCTTCCAGATTATTTTTCAGAATAAGAATAAGATCTTTAATCCCATCTTTATTCAAATCGCCCGATGCGCTATCCAGGAGTCCGTAGCCTTTTGGTATAAAGCTCTTCAAGTTTTGACTTTGGGCGTTTGTTAACAAACCAAACACCAATAAAAATATGAATGTGACAAAAAATTTCATGATTAAAGTTAAAAGTGCAACAAAATTACGTATTAAACTAAATTAAAAATAACATCTAGTAATTACCGCCCTAAAAGCTACTCTTTTTTGTGTTCTGATAAAACACAAGGAATTGCCATCAAATTTTGTTATTTTTAATACTTAGATATGGCCCATACTACACAATCAGAACTGGAATACTTTAAGAAAAAAGAACACTACCTTGAAGTGATCAATCAATTTGCTATTACTTTACTGGACGCTAAAAGCGTGGATGATATTTTATGGGCTGTTGCTAAAAATGCCATCGCTCAATTAGGTTACATTGATTGTGTGATTTATTTATACGATGAAGCTCAGGAAGTACTGATACAGAAAGCAGCTCATGGCCCAAAAAATCCCATCGACCTGGATATTTTAAATCCCATTAATATAAAGATCGGAGAAGGCATTGTTGGACATGTTGCCAAAACGCAACAAGGAGAGATTATCTCTGATACCAGCACAGATCCTCGCTACATATTAGACGGACAGGCGGGTTTGTCAGAAATAGCGGTACCGATCATTCACAATAAAAAAATCATTGGTGTTATTGATTCTGAACATACAGAAAAAAACTTTTTTCCGGAAGACGATTTAAAGATCCTGACTACTATTGCTTCGATGACAGCAGCCAAACTGGTACAGGCCTTTTACGATCAAAAACTTCAGGAATATCAAAACGATCTGAAAGAATTGGTTCATGTCAGAACTAAGGAATTAAACAAAACATTAACTGAACTTAAAACACAAACCTTAGAGTTAACAGATAGCATCAGTTATGCGCAACGTATTCAAAAAGCGATACTGCGCCATCCGGCATCCATTAAAGACCTTCTTCCTGAAAGCCTGTTTATATATAAACCTAAAGATAGTATCGGCGGCGACTTTTATTTAGCCGAAAAAATCGGAGATAAAATTGTATTTGCAGTAGCTGATTGCACCGGACATGGGGTACCCGGAGCCATTATCAGTGTAGTGTGTGGCAATGCCTTAAAACGCGCCATACGCGAAGTAGGATTACACAACTCGGCAAAAATTCTGGAACAAACCAGAGAATATGTCATTGAAACATTTGAAGGAAGTGATGAAGATATCAAGGACGGAATGGATATTGCTCTTTGTATCCTTGATCCGGTCACTTATCAATTAAATTATGCAGGCGCCAACATAAGCTTATACTATATTCAGAAACATAAATTACTTGAAATAAAACCCGACAAACAGCCCATTGGCAATTACGTCAATAAACTTCCTTTTACAAATCACACACTTCAATTGCAACAGAACGATTCTGTATATGTATTCACCGACGGCATGCCAGACCAATTTGGTGGCCCCCGTGGAAAAAAATTCAACTACAAACAACTCCGCGAATTAATTCATTCCTCTCAACACTATACCATGCACCAATTGGGAGAACTTCTTGATACAACATTTGAAGAATGGAAAGGAGATCTGATGCAGGTGGATGACGTATGTGTATTAGGAATAAAACTAACATAACATGAAATAACACCATTTATCAAAACACATATCAATTATATGAAAAACGTATTAATCATTCATGCTCATCCCGAGCAACAATCATTTTGCAGTGCTTTAAAAAATGAAGCAGTATCTTATTTTCAATCACAGGGTGCAGAAGTAAAAGTGTCGGATTTATATGCCATGGGATTCAATCCTGTTGGCGATAAACATGATTTTACACAACTGGAAAATCCCGGTTTTTTTAAATATCAATTAGAACAGGTACATGCCTTTCAAAATCAATTGTTTTCGCCCGATGTAAAAGCAGAAATGGATAAACTGGAATGGTGCGACACTCTGATATTTAATTTCCCGTTATGGTGGTTTGGCTTACCGGCAGTTTTAAAAGGATGGGTAGACCGAGTGTTTGCTATGGGTTTTGTATATGGCGCCGGAAAAGGCGTGTACGATAACGGCACTTTCAAAAACAAAACCGCCTTCTTAACCCTCACAACCGGAGGACCAGAAGTAGCTTATGGCAATGCCGGAAAAAACGGAAATCTTGACACCATTTTATACCCCATACAACATGGGATGTTGTACTTTGCCGGCATGACCGTATTACCACCTTTTATTTGTTTCTCTCCGGCCCGAATAACAGATGAAGAACGAAAAGCACAGTTGAATATATATACCAACTATTTAAAAAATATAAACTCCCTCACCCCTGTTTATAAAGCATAAGCCCGAAGCTATAGAATACAAAAACGCCCGCTAGGTTCACTAACGGGCGTTTTGATATAACAAGGGCGTTTGGTTTATTTTTTAGCAGCAGCATATAGCTCGCTTACTTTTGTCCAGTTGATCACATTAAAAAATGCAGCCATATAATCCGGACGACGGTTTTGGTAATGCAAGTAATAAGCGTGCTCCCATACATCCATCCCTAAAATCGGAGTGCCTTTGCAATCAGCAATATCCATTAAAGGATTATCCTGATTAGGAGTAGAGCAAACACATAATTTACCTTCTTTCACACATAACCACGCCCATCCTGAACCAAAACGGGTTGCACCTGCTGCAGTAAAATCTGCTTTAAATTTATCAAAGCCACCAAGATCTGTTTCAATGGCTTTTGCTAAATCACCGCTTGGTGTACCGCCTGCATTAGGGGCCATAATTTGCCAGAACAAGGAGTGATTGTAATGTCCGCCACCATTATTACGAACAGCCATGGGGAATTTGGAAATGTTTTTACAAATATCTTCAATGCTCATTTTTTCTGCATCAGTTCCTGCAATTGCATTGTTTAAATTTGTAACATAAGCCTGATGATGTTTGCTATGGTGAATCTCCATAGTTTTAGCATCAATGTGTGGTTCTAATGCTGTATAAGCATAATCTAATTTTGGTAATTCGAATGACATATTATTTTGGTTTTTAGGCCTGCCTCTCGGCAAGCAGGGTTTATATTTGTTTTAATTGTGTAATTGTTTGTGTGGGGTTAGCGCTTCCAAAAACGGTGTTACCCGCTACTAAAACATCTGCGCCGGCCGCCAGTAATTTTTTATAATTATTTAAATCCACTCCTCCATCAATTTCAATCAAAGCTTTTGAATTTTTTTCAGTGATCAGTTTTTTAAGAGCCGCTACTTTGGCATATGTATTCTCAATGAATTTTTGCCCACCGAAACCCGGATTAACACTCATAACACATACCAGATCAATATCTGCAATGATATCCTCCAATAAGTGAACAGATGTGTGAGGATTTAAAGCTACTCCAGCTTTCATACCTGAATTCTTAATGTTTTGTACCGAACGGTGCAGGTGCGTGCATGCTTCTAAATGAAATGTCAGAACATCAGCACCGGCATCCTTAAATTGAGCCGTGTATCTGTCCGGATCCACAATCATTAAATGCACATCCAATGGTTTTTTAGCATGCTTTTGAATGGCTTTTAACACCGGAAATCCAAAAGAAATATTTGGCACAAAAACGCCATCCATAATATCAACATGAAACCAATCCGCTTCTGAATGATTGATCAATTCAATATCACGTTGCAAGTTTCCAAAATCTGCTGATAAAACCGAAGGTGCTACTATATGCGACATATTATAAGTTTGTGTCTCAAAAGTATAAAATAATGCAGATTTTATCCTGAATTTGTTTTTAACAAATAGCTAAATAAGCTTAAAATTATGTGAAGAAGGTTAATAGGCGTTAAGGATTTTAGCGAAAATTCTTTTTGGTTATAAATAATGGTATTGTATTAGAATCATGCAGGCTTTCTATTTCAATTCCTAACGTGGCCGTAAATTTATAACCCAGCATATAGTCGTCGATTTAAGCTACGTTTGGGTGATATATAAACATTGCAGCGAAAAGCCTGGCCGCTTGAGAAACGCCCAAAACGCCCCTTTACAAAAATAAAAAAAGGAGGCCAAACACAAGCCTCCTTAATTCTAACTAAACGTACACAACTATCCTAAATAGCCCATTAAAACCTTACTGCGCGACGCATGTTTTAACCGGCGTACTGCTTTTTCCTTGATCTGACGAACACGCTCTCTCGTTAATTCAAATTTCTCACCGATTTCTTCCAGAGAATGAGAATGTCCGCCGCTTAATCCATAATATAGTTTCACCACATCTGCTTCCCGGGCGGTTAATGAAGTTAGAGCTCTTGATATTTCATTACGTAAGCTTTCCAGCATCAATTCATTATCCGGCGAGGCCTCATGTTTATTTTCCAATAACTCATACATGCTTCCACCGTCTTCTACATTTGTTCCTAATGGCGCATCCATACTCATGTGTCGTCCCTGATTTTTCATGGTTTCACGAATATCTTCCGGCAAAATATCCAAAATCTCCGCAATTTCTTCGGCAATAGGCTCTCTTTCCAGTTCCTGTTCCAACTTAGCAAAGGTTTTATTGATCTTGTTGATCGCACCGATTTTATTTAAAGGTAAGCGCACAATCCTGGATTGCTCGGCCAATGCCTGTAAAATAGATTGACGAATCCACCAAACGGCATAAGAAATAAACTTAAATCCACGGGTTTCATCAAAACGTTGCGCTGCTTTAATCAGGCCCATATTTCCTTCATTGATCAAATCCGGAAGACTTAACCCCTGATTTTGATATTGTTTTGAAACAGACACCACAAAACGCAGGTTTGCTTTTACCAGTTTATCCAGTGCTTGTTGATCGCCCTGCTTAATTTTTTGAGCCAAAACGACTTCTTCATCTGCCGTAATCAATTCAACACGACCAATATCTTGTAAATACATATCCAGCGAAGCTGTTTCGCGATTCGTAATTTGTTTGGTTATTTTTAGCTGTCTCATGGCTCTGAATTTTAAATTATACAGTAAAATGATCGAAAGCACCGATAAATTGATGCTGTTTGGTGTTCCTGTATTGTATTACGATAAAAAAAGAGTTTCGTTACACCATTTTGAGTGAATGAGGCATTTAAATGATTGAATGATTAATTTGATTTAGGGGTAATTTTTAAAAATAATGGATTGTTGAAAAAAGAGCCTGCTTTCTGATTAAAAACCGATGTCTTAAGGCAATTTATTTCCGATATTTAACGAGGATATGTTACAGAACTTACGCATACAGAATTTTGCTTTGATTGAAGAAACCGAAGTTCGTTTGAACGAGGGATTAACGGTTATTACCGGAGAAACAGGTGCCGGAAAATCTATTTTACTGGGCGCTTTGGGATTAACACTTGGCAACAGAGCCGATGTGAGTTCCTTGCACGATAAAACCAAAAAGTGCATCATCGAAGCACAATTCAATATCAAAGCCTATCAGTTACAGCCTTTTTTTGAAATCAACGAACTAGACTTTGATGAAAATACAACTATCCGAAGAGAGATCACTCCCGAAGGTAAATCAAGGGCTTTTATAAATGACACACCCACTACCCTTAGTGTATTAAAGGAATTAGGTGAACAGCTGATTGATATTCACTCACAACACGAAACACTTTTACTAAAAGAAACCAATTTTCAGTTTGAGTTAGTTGATGCCTTTGCCAAGACTACGGGTTTGTTTGCGGATTATAAAAAACAATTTAATCAGTTATCTAAATTAAAAAAGCAGCTGGAAGACCTAACAATACAGGAAATTCAGGCAAAAAAAGAATTGGATTATTTTCAGTTTCAATTTAATGAACTGGAAGAAGCTGCCATTAAACCGGGAGAACAACAGCAACTGGAGGAAGAAAGCGAAACCTTAGAAAACGCAGAATTCATTAAAGGCAATTTAGCAAAATCATCTTTAGCAATTTCGGGTGGGGATGAAAATATCCTTTCAGCTTTGGCATTGGCTAAACAACAATTACAAAGCGTATCCAAATTCGGGAAACAATTTAATGAATTGTTTGAGCGCATCAATTCTGTTGCCATTGAGTTGAAAGAATTAGCGTCTGATATCGATCATTGTGAAGAGGATGTTGTGTATGATAATGTGAGATTAGAAGAAGTGAATGCGCAATTGGATAAACTGAATCGCTTACTTAAAAAACATGGCGTTAATTCAGAAGAAGAATTACTAAAGATTAAAGAAGATATTGAAACTAAACTGCAGCAGTTCTCTTCGCTTGAATTAAGCATTGAAAAAACCAACAAAGAGATCATTGCTTTAGAAAAACAATGCAAAACTTTAGCCAAAGACTTATCCGACAAACGGCAAAAATCAACAGCCGGTATTGAGCAAAATATTAAAACCATGCTCACCAGTTTGTCGATGGCAAATGCACAGTTTAAAATAGAATTAAAACAACAGGAACAGTTAAGTGCCAACGGATTAGATAGTATCTCGTTTTTGTTTACAGCCAATAAGGGTGCTGAATTCAAAGAGTTACACAAAACAGCATCGGGCGGAGAGTTATCCCGATTAATGTTATGCTTAAAAGCATTATTAGCGGAACGCACTGCTTTACCTACTATTATTTTTGATGAGATCGATACCGGAGTGAGCGGTGATGTAGCTGATAAAATAGGTACTATCTTATTATCCATGGGCAAGACCATGCAGGTTATTACCATTACGCATTTACCGCAAATGGCAAGTAAAGGAGAGAATCATTTATATGTATATAAATCCGATAGTAAACAAAAAACAACCTCCAGTATCAAGCCACTAACGCCTGATGAACGTGTAGCAGAAATTGCAAAAATGTTAAGTACAGGCACACCAACCGAAACAGCTTTAAAAAACGCGAAAGAATTACTGAATGCTTAATTAAAATGTAATTGAAGCATAATTAGTATATTTGCACAACTAAAATAAACACTATGGCATACAACTTATTAAAAGGGAAACGCGGTATTATCACCGGTGCATTAGATGAAAATTCAATTGCCTGGAAAGTGGCTCAAAGATGCCACGAAGAAGGTGCGACCTTTACATTAACCAACGCTCCAATCGCAATGCGTATGGGCGAGATCAATAAATTAGCAGAACAAACAGGCGCTAAAATTATTCCTGCAGACGCCACCAGCATGGAAGACTTAACCAAATTATACACCGAATCCATGGATGTATTAGGTGGTAAAATTGATTTCGTTTTACATTCGATTGGTATGAGTGTAAACATTCGTAAAAACATTCCTTATACTGAATTGAATTACGATTTTTTCCAAAAAGGAATTGATGTATCGGCTTTATCATTTCATAAAATGTTAGCGGCTGCTCATAAATTAGATGCATTAAACGAACATGCCTCTGTTGTAGCATTAACCTATACAGCTGCTCAACGTGCTTATCCTTTTTACACAGATATGGCTGACATTAAAGCCATGTTAGAATCTATTGCACGTACATTTGGTTACCATTATGGCAAACAAAAGAAAGTACGTATCAATACGATTTCTCAATCACCTACCAAAACTACAGCAGGCGGTGGCATCAAAGGATTCTCTGATTTTTATGACTTTGCGGATTTACAATCTCCATTAGGTAATGCCAGTGCAGATGATTGCGCAAACTATACCGTTAGTTTGTTCTCTGATTTAACACGTATGGTAACCATGCAGAATTTATTCCACGATGGTGGATACAGCTCCACCGGTATCAGTACTGAGTTATTAGAGAAAATCCAGGGATAATTTAAACACATCATTAATGCTCTTCAGCTTAAACTAACATGGCAACATACAGTTTAGATATTAACGCTGAAGAGCATTTTGATTTTGATATCTTCTCTATTACCTGCACAGAAAGTATTTACAGGGTAGTTCACGAATTAAATCAGGCGCTCAACATTGACCTTCAATTGAACGATCTGCTTGATTTTACACACAAGGAAGGTGAAGATTTTTATTTTCCCTTATATGGATTTATTCATGAGGATTTGAATATTGAATTCAATCTGTTACCCAATCAAACATCGTTTCAACCAAAAACAGAAGACAAAAAACCGGCCGACCTCGATCTGTTTGCCGGAGATATTGAACAAACTACCAAACTATTGCCCGAGTTAGAAAATTCAGATTACTTTTTAATCATTAAAGGCGACAACCGTTACCTCTATAATCACGCTATTTTTGAAGCCATTAAACTAAATCCCATTTTCATTATTGTTCATGAAGTTTTTATCGAAGATTTAAAAGATAAAAAATCAAAAGGTAATTTATTGTTTTAATGAAATAGAACGCTGATGACACTGATAAATATGATTAGCGCAGATAATTAAACTTATTAATTAAATCATATTTAATCTTAACTATCTGCGTTGCATAACTGTTTTTATCAATCCAATCAAAGCTACAATACTCCAGGTACCTTCTAAAACAATAAACGGCAAAGAGTTTAATAAGATACTTCCATAACAGGCAAACGCCGCGCCAACAATATTTAATACAAAGTATAATTTACTGTTATCATCTATATACTTAAATGTATTTAAGAAAAAAGCAACTAAAATAAGTGAAACTCCTATTGTGCTGATTATATCTGTGTAACTCATTATTTAATTAATATTACAATATCAAATTTACAACAATTATTTTGTTCGACCCTGAAAGGGTCGTATATCAATAGACTTAATATTTCCTATTAATGTGCGACCCTTTCAGGGTCGAATATTTAAACATTACAATACGTTATTCCAATTTGTTTCAAATGCTCCCAAAATAACGGATAAGATTTGGAAACAACTTTTGCGTCTTCAATTATGATACCGTCTACTAACAAACACAAAGGAGCGAAGCTCATTGCCATTCGATGATCATGGTATGTGGCAATTGATACTTTGGAATTATCGATCATTAGAGAAGTCACAGGCCATTCTATTGTACTATCAGAAACTGTTATATCAATTCCGAATTTTTTAATTTCATTTTTGAGTGCTAAAATTCTATCAGTTTCCTTTACTTTTAGTGTTTGTAAACCCAAAAAACAAAATGGAATTTGCAACCCGATACATGTGCAAACAACAGTTTGAGCAATATCAGGACACTCTATAAAATCTAATTCCAATAAGGCCTTCGTAGCATCACTGTTTTTTGAAATACAAATTTCATTATCCGAAAATGTAGTTGTGACTCCAAAATTTTTATAAATGTTTTCACAAGCTGCGTCTGCCTGCAAACTATTTTTAAACAGACTCTTTACAGTTAGTTCCGTGCCTATCTTTGATAAAGCAACCATGCTATAGTAATAAGAAACGGCACTCCAATCACTTTCGATGATGTAATCAGGTTTTGAATAAGCATACGGTTTGGGAGATACGACAATTTTAGAACCTTTCCAATCTACAGCCGCTCCAAATTCCCGCATGATCTCAATAGTCATATTGACATAAGGTCTGGATACTAACTCGCTTGTAATGGTAATTTCCAAGCCATTGGTAAAATAGGGTGCTGCTAATAATAATGCTGAAATAAACTGGCTACTAACTTTTCCACTTATTTCTACTGTGCCACCTTGTAATGACTTCCCTTTAATTTGAAGCGGAGGAAATCCTTCGTTTTTTTTATATGCTATATCGGCTCCAAGCGTTCTTAACACATCTACCAAATCTCTGATAGGACGTTGTTGCAATCTCTCTGAACCGGTTAACTCGTAATCTCCATTTTTTAAAGAGAGAAATGCGGTTAAAAAACGCATATCTGTTCCGGCATGACCCACATCTAATAATGACGTCTTTGAATAATTCGTCAACGCTTTTTCTAAATGGCTGGTATCATCCGAATCTGATATGTTTTGAATTGAAAATGGTAATCCTGATAAGGCTTTGATGATCAATACACGATTACTGATACTTTTGGAGCCTGGCAGTTGAATCGAATGATGATGGATCCCTGACGGTTTATGTAGTTTTAAATTCATTATATTTTAAATCCTACAGTCAATAAAATAAAATGGCCTGTAGTATACATGCTTGAAGGTGCAAAGGATTCATTAAAATAAAATGGGGATAATCCATATCTGAATTGTAATTCGGCATACACGGCATTGTGCTTTAAAGTGGTATTTTTTTGGAACCCTCCTCCAACACTTAAAAAGGAACTGTTAGCCGTGCCAAAAGCAGGAATTTTAAATTTTAAGGGCTCATGCTGATTCACAAGTTCGTTGCCGTCTTCCGTTACTTTTAAATGGCTTTCAATGATCCATCTGTAGCAATAACCGGCATATATGTATCCTGAAAAAATGCTATTGGTTTCGTTTTGAAAAGAGTGCTTCAACTGTATAGGAAAATCCAATTCGTGCATGGTGATACTATACTTGTATCTCAATCTATCAGGCGTATATAATTGTAAACTATCACTATAAAAATAATAGGAATTAAAATTAACCCCGTGAAACATATACTCTGCACCCACCATGATAAAATTCTGATTGTGTTTGTCAAACCGGATTTCTTCTTTTATAGAAAAATTATAGGCCATTTTGGGTTTGGTTCCGGTGGTGTGATTCTTATTAGCCTTGTATAAGCCCAATACAGGGGAGATACCAATACGTGTTTTCACATATGGATTCTTTCTGTGGTTACGTAATCTTTTCCCGCCATCTTCCTGTGAGAACAAGAAAACAGATTGAAACAATAATAGTAACGAAATGGTATATTTAAGAAAACACATCAAGGCTACAAATATACAAATTAGAGCCTGTTTAAAACAGCAGGGATTTTGGAAATAAACTACTTAACAGCAGGTGCTTTATATAAAGGTACCGTACTGCAGGGTTCACCATACATAATAGATTTGGCAAAAGGCTTTAGGCCTCTTACTAATTCCACGTAAGCGTTTGTAGATACCGGCAAATTGCTGCAGCCTTTAATCACAACGCGTTTATCCTGATAATCTGCATATCTTATAGAGTGCAGTGCTTCACCAAACACAATGGCCTCCAGTGTTTCTATATTGCCAAATACTATTTTTTTGGCAAACGGCTCCAAAGCAATGCTTACCAGCATAAATGCCCATGTAGGAACAATGGCATCGGCTGTGCAGGTGATGGCTACTAATTTATCTTTATATTGTGTCCAATCATGTTGTTTGATATATTCTCTGAAATCTTTTTCTTTCAAAATCAATTCGTGAAATAATAAAGGTTTCAAATCGAACAACACACGTTCGCCTTTAGGATAATATTCTTCCAGATCAATGGTGATTAAACCACTGTTAGCTACCTTATTTATAATTTCATCTGACATGTGATTTGTTTTTAGCAGTATGATACTACATAAATCCTAACTCCAGTTGAGCTACTTCGCTCATCATTTCTTTAGTCCAAGTAGGCTCAAACGTTAAGGTAAGTGTTGCAGACTTTATGCCTTGCACCAACTTGAGTTTGTTTTCCACCTCAGCCGGTAAGGTTTCGGCAACCGGGCAATTAGGCGACGTAAGCGTCATCGTAATCTTAAGCTCATTGTCGTCGTTCAGATCCAACTCGTATATTAATCCTAATTCCCAAATATCCACAGGGATTTCAGGGTCGAAACAGGTCTTGATCTCGTCAATGACCCGCTGCATCAATTCAGTGTTTTTTGTAATTATGATTGCGCTCATTTGTCATGTAAACCAAAAGTTCAAGGCTTCCGTTTACTTTTTTAAAATTTATAATCCTTATAATCTTTTCTAAATTCTGCGTCGTCAATCTTTGGATTTACCTGTAAAAAATGGTAATCGTACTGTTCAAACAAACCTTTGTCATCCAAAATTTTTATACTGATAGGTAAAAAATATAATTGATCGATATACAATGTTACATATTTAGCGTAAGCGGTGGGCACTTTCAGTGTTTGTCCTTTTTTCAGAATATCAAAATAATCATTCAACTTAGGATTCACTTCCAGGATCATATACTCACTCACATGTAATTTTCGGGCAATAGAGGTAATACTTTCGTTTTCACCAACCGTATAGGTTTCGTATCCAAAATTCTTATTGTCAATAATAATCTTGTAGCACGGACGGTTATTTACCCTCTCCTCTCCTTCCAATTTAAAATACTCATCAAATTTATCACCATATTTTAAGGCAATGTATTCAATCACGCTTCCAAAATAATCAACTCCCATTTCGTTAAGCGTGTGGTGTTGATCCTGTCTCATCAAATACCCCAGAGGATCTAAACTTAAGTTGATAAAAGGAAATGAATTTGGTTTTACATAGGCTTTGTTGTTATTCCATCCCTGCACCCACAATAATTCAATCCCTTTGATATATAAATAGATTTTACGTGGTTTTCTGTTAAGTTTCACCGAAGACTCGTAGTGATTATAACCTTTCTTGCCACGCTCAACAATCTTTAAACTGTATTTTAACCTTTCCAGATCGTTAATGGACTTGATCATTTTAAACACGACTTCCTTTGCCGTTAGTGATGTTTTTTGGGCATAAGAAATATGGCCAGACAACAGGAAAAAGCAAAATGATATATATATGAAAACTCTGGCTTTAAACATGGGCTGCAAAGGTAAAATAATCTTTAATAATTCTAAAGTAATTTGAAACTTATCTCAATAATTAACAGCCTCAATTCAGGCTCATTTGTTTGGATTTTTTTGAAAATTTATAATCAATTGGTAATTAAATAATTAGTAAAAATGACTGTTTTTTACTAAGTTTATGAGCAAATAGCTGTTAAAAAAGCATTACATTCGAAGTCCGAAAATGTTACATTATAACCAAATAACTGATTTGATTGCTGAACTTTTGTTCAAGCATGATTGTGTTATTGTTCCAAATTTTGGAGGTTTTGTAGCCAGAAATTACAGTTCTAATTTCAGTAAGGGAAGCAATGTATTGTATCCTCAAACCAAGCAGGTGCTTTTCAATAAAAATTTAACACATAACGATGGCCTGCTGATCTCTGCTTTAATGCAGAAAAACAACATGACCATCGCGGAGGCTACAAAGCAAACAGAAGACTACAAGGATTATATTCAGTCGTTATTGTCTGCCAAAAAGCGTTTTGAACTGCATAATGTTGGGTTACTCTATATTGATACGGAGAACACGTTACGTTTTGAAGCAAAAACAGATGTTAACTTTTTACTGGAGTCCTTTGGCTTTGAACCTGTTATTGCTAATGAGTTAGCAGTAGAGATTGAAAAACCGGCTGTGGTAAAACCATTTGAAGACAGAAGGGTGGTTGCAGAAGCCGTATTACCTAAGAAAAGATCATATGCTAAAATAGCAACACTGGCAGTTGGGCTTCCTGTAACGCTTGCGTTTTTATTGTTTGCGGCCTATTCTAAACCAATGAAACCGCTATTACAATCGTCTTTTAACCCATTCTATACACCCGAAAAAACCTATACACCTAACAAGTCAAACAACAACAAGGCTGTTATTATTAATGACGTTCAAAAAGCATCATTATTGGTGGATGCCAATGGCTATGCTACATTTAAATTATCCGAAAATGGAAATGTATTGGTAGCATCGGTTGATAGCATTGCTAAAACAGATAAAACAACTGTTGTAAAACCAGTGTATACACATTCAAATGATCATACTACTTATGACGGCAAATATCAGGTAGTAGTTGGCTGTTTTGGGGTTGAGGAAAATGCCAACAAATTAATTAAAGAGTTGCATTCAAAACATATCAGCGCCGGTATCAGTGGTGTTAACAGCAAGGGGTTACATGTGGTAAGTTGTGGCGGATTCAATACAAAAGAAGATGCTGCTAATTTATTAACCTCTGTTAGAGTTCAATTTCCTAATGCCTGGGTAATGTCTAAATAATTACTTTATTTGGATATTATAAAATCTTCTATTTTTTCTTCTCCGTTTTTAAATCCTCTCATTACCACGTTTACAGCAGAGTCTGAAAGAATTTTATATGTTACGATAGAAGGGTAATCTCGGAAGGAGTTCTCAAACGTGTATACCTGATTTTCCTGCTTGGTTAATCTAAACTCTACATCCTTATTATCGTTTTGATTTTTCACATTAAAGTACATGAACACACCATCAGCGGCCTGCCGCAGTTTCATTCTTTGCCTGAATAAGGTGTCTTCGTTTTCAGGATCCATAAAATATCCCAACCCGTAATAGGTCACACTATCCTTCTTTTGCCATTTTTCATAATAGTGACCATAAGTGCTTTTCATATAATAATCGCCGGTGATCCACTCGAGCGCCAAAATTTTTTCTTCATTGGAGATAACGGGCTGCTGATCACCTGAACATGACTCTGCAAAAATTATTACAGATAAACAATTAAATATATATTTAAACGTTTTCACTATATTAAAGGTAATCTTTAATAAGATACAAATTCCCTTTTTAAACTATTTTTTATATCTTAGCATCGTTTGAAAGCCTTATTTATATTCACTTTTTGTATATTCTTTGGAGAAATATGTTTTGCGCAAAGCGATACGGCAAAATATAATCCAAAACAGGAAATTGTGTATGACGGAAAACGTTATAGAGTACACAATAATTGGTTATCGGTAGGTGCAGGTGCAGGATATAATACCAAATGGCCAAAAGACGAAAAGAATTTAGCAGCCGATTTCAGTTTTCATATTAAACTTCATTATTTCAGATTAGGGGCATTTATGAGTGGATCAGATTTTAATGCCGCTAATAACTATAGTTTTCATTTATGCTATGGGTTGCGAAAAGAAAAAGAAAAATATAATTTATCGGCATTCATCGGGCCATCTACTTCCTATTTCAGAAGACCTTTAAGCGATTCCTCCAATTACAATTTAACAACCGTATACAACATGCTTGGCGGATATGCCGCCATAGAAGCTGTATATAAGATAAAATATGATGTGGGTATTGGAGGGCAGATTTTTTGTGACTACAATCAGGTGCAAATGGTTTATGGTGTAAGACTTATTGCCTATTTTTCGAGTGCCTACCGTGGCATAAAATATGGTTACCATGCACCAGCAAAAAAGAAATAATTCAACCGTTGATTTTATCATTGTAGGACAAGGCATTGCCGGTTCCGTATTATCACTGTCATTAGTAAAAGCAGGCTATAGTGTTTGTGTCATTAATAAATCCAACTTATCAGTAAGCTCAAAAATAGCAGCAGGGATCTGGAACCCCGTTGTGTTTAAACGTTTAACCAAAAGCTGGCTTGCTGATGAACTGATTCCTGAATTACTGTCATTTTATCACTATTGGGAAACTGAATTCCATACCACCCTTATTCATCAACGGCATATCATTAAACCGTTTACAGAAGAGCAGGAAAAAAATTTATGGTTAAAAAAATCAGCGAATGAAAATCGTTTTTTAGATTCTATCCTATACGAACACCTCCCCATCGACCCTCACTATTCCGTATCATCCTATTCAAAAGTATTGCAGGCAGGAAATTTAGACGTTGCTCATTTTATAGAATGTACTCAACTCTTCCTGAAAGAAAAACACTCATACATCGAAGAAGAATTTGACTATCATCAACTAATAGTAGAACCCCGGGAGATTGCTTACCACGACATAAAAGCCAATCAGATCATTTTTTGTGACGGACACTTAATTAGCAAAAACCCCCTCTTTAACTGGATTCCAATGAAGCCGGCCAAAGGAGAAACATTAACCATTCATAGTACGCATATAACTCTTACTCAGGACATCTTCAATAAAGGTTTTTTCATTATGCCGCTGGGGAACGATCTGTTTAAAATAGGTGCTACCTATGAATGGGAAGAATTGAATGATACACCAACCGAAAAAGGGAAAGCTGAACTTATCAAAAAATTAAACGCTGTCATTACCTCTCCTTATACTGTTATTTCTCATGATGCCGGAGTTAGGCCCTCAGTGATCGACCGAAGGCCTGTTGTGGGAAATCATCCTGACTATAAACATATATATATATTTAACGGATTGGGAACCAAAGCGGTGATGCTGGCACCCTATTTTGCTAAGCAATTGGTTGATCAACTACAAAATAACTACAACATTGATCCGGAAGTTGCTCCTGATCGCTTTAAAAATAAGGCTTAGAGTATCTTATTAAATCATGACATCTCATTTATTTTTATTGCTACTCTGAAAGATTTTTTTTAAATTAGGTTTCAAATCTATGATGAGACCTTTATTATTTAAGCTAATATTGCTAGCAGTGTTTGAATGCATGGGTTCCTTTTTGTTAGCTCAACAAAAAGATAGTGTAACCGCAAAACTCACTGAAGTTAAAGAAGACATCAACGCTCCTAAAAAAAGGAAATTTATTTATTTTGTTTCTAACCGCGCCAGCGACGACGATAAATACGACGTTTTTAAAATCTCTCCCGGCTCTCAATCTCCTGCACTGATCGTCATCAGAGGACACATGGAAGTTCTTGGAAACCCTAACGAAAAAAAAGCCAAAATAAGTGTTTATAATGCTTCTACAAATGACCTCGTTGGAATATATAATACAAGTATGTATACCGGCAACTACTTATTAATTCTTGCACCTAATGTAAAATATTTATTTAAGGTTGAAGTATCCGGCTATGGTACAACTCAGGAAGTTGTTGAGATTCCTATGAAAATAGATTATGAGATCTGCCAGCAGGACATCAAACTAAAACTAAACGAAAAAAACAAAGCTGTATTACTCATCAATAGCTTTTTTGCCGATGAAAACGAAAAAGTATTTTACTTAAAATCCACCGTTGATACCACAAAGATCAATCCGGATAATCAAATATTGACCAACGACGAGCTTACCCGACAATTAGATAAAAATGGCAAGTCATCTTCCAATATTGATGAACTCGTAAAAAAACAATTGGAAGAAGAAAAGAAAAAACCGGAAGAAGCTTTGGCAGCTTTTAAAAGTCATGATTACGAAAAAGCACTGACTTTGTATGGAAGTTTATTAAAAAATGATCCGGGCGATCCGTTCATGAATTATTACTACGGTGTATGCCTTTTAAAACTGGACAGAAATAAAGCAAAGGCCATCAATTCTCTTCTGCTGGCATCAGGTGTAAAAGAGGTTCCCGTAGATGTATACTTTTATTTAGGCAAAGCCTATCACTTATCGTATTTGTTCCAGGATGCCATGAAAGCATTCGAACAATTCAGAGGAAGAGTGAAGCCATACGACTTTGAAGGCCTTAATGGTCCGCTACTCGTAAAAAATTGCATGAACGGTATCAATTTAATGAGCGATCAGGTAAATATTGAAATTGTAAAACGCACTCCTACTTCACTAGAAAACATATTATCCAATTATGATCCCGAACTAATTAATGAACGCGTGAAACTAAAAACGGAATTTTTTAGTTCGGCCATTGATCAAAAAAAACAAACACCTTTACTGATGTGTCACACAACCCCTCGTGAATACTATCATGTAAGCTATGGAGAGAAAGAGCAAAATCACACAGACTTATACAAAAACAGTAGTCTGCCAAATGGCGCATTAGGCACCAGTCAATCGCTTGGTCCCGAAATCAATACAGCTTACGACGAGAATTATCCCTACCTCACCAAAGATGGAAATACTTTATACTTCTCATCCAAAGGACATAATAGCATGGGTGGCTATGATATTTTTAAATGCACCCGTAAAGATAGCCTCTCCCCATGGTCAAGACCTGTAAACATGGGCTATCCCATCAACTCAACCTACGATGATATTTTGTTTGTTCCTGATGAATCCAATCAATATGCTTCTTATTGTAGCAACAGAAGGAACAACAGTTTTGAGTACACACAAATTAAATTACCTCAACATCCTATTTCCAATTCTATCATCAAAGGAAGTTTCAGTACATTGGATTCTATTCCCAAAAAAGATGCGTACATCACAGTTACAAATTCCAATACCGGCGAAATTTCGGGAGTTTACAAAACAAATTCCAACACCGGACAATATTTAATGATATTAGTATCCGGCACAAAATACGATATGTCAATAGAGTCGGAAGGGTATTCGGAATTAACCAGTTCGTTTGAAATACCTGATAAAAAGGGCGAGTTCGAGTTAAAACAAGTGATCAAACTTCAAACAGTGGGTGGTCAGAAAACCATTAAAGTCACTAATTATTTTACGGAAGCGGAAGCATCTAAAGTTACCTTTGATGTTGCTCCTCCTAAGCCGGCCACTCCGGTTGTTACAAAAGTCATTAGAAACACCAAACCAAAACGCAATGCTGAAGAAGCCGCCAAAGATAAGGAAGATCTGAAACTGGCCCTGGATCTTTACGATCAGGCTATTTATCAGGAAGCAGCGCTGATCTATCAAACCCTTGATTTATATATTGATCTGGAACCTATGGATGCATATCGTTATGGTGTTTGTTTATTCAACACCAAAAAAGATAAAACCAATTGCATTACCGCTCTGGAATCATGTGTGAATTTTAAAACAATTCCAATTGAAATCTATTATTACCTGGCAAAAGCCAATCACATGAGTTACCGCTTCAGTACGGCCATTAATTATTACAAAAAATATATGGCCTTATGTAAACCTGAGGACATCAAGAGTTTAAAAATAGAGCAGGAAATCAAATATTGCTACAGTGGTATCAAACTTGTAAACAATCCGGTTATACTGGAAGTATATGGCCGCAAGCATGTTGATCAAAATGCCATTCAAAACTCTTTAATGCAGATAGAATCAGGCGGAAAAGTATTAGTGATTACAGATGATATGAGGTCCTCTATTGATAAAAAGAAAGAATTTAAATCCCTTTTATATCTGTCTCCGGATAAAAACACTGTATTGTATTCCAGTTATGGTGAAAATGAAGCTAACGGTAAGGATATTTACCAACTTAAAAAAATAGCCAATGGCAAATGGGCTCCTGTTCCTTTAAATATCGCAAGCATTAATAGCCCTTTAGACGAAGAATACCCTTCCTTATCCAAAGATGGCAAAACATTATATTTCTCTTCCAAAGGCTATGAAAACATGGGCGGGTATGACATTTTTAAAAGCGAATGGAACGAATCTACCCAAACTTGGTCGGCACCGGTTAACCTTGGTTCGCCAATTAATTCGCCCTTCGACGACATTTATTTTCTGGAATAATATCCTTAAATAATTTTTGTTTCCCAATAAAATGAATTAATTTGGAGTAGTATTAAGTATGTTAGCTACTAAACCGAAAATAAAATTAATTGGCCGAAGAGAATTTGTTAGTTTTCCTTTATTGAATATTCATAAAGTAGAGGCTAAAATTGATACAGGTGCTTACACCTGCTCTATTCATTGTCGAAATATTGCATTACATACCAGCAACGGAAAACCCTTACTAACCTTTCAATTATTGGGCGACACGGTATATAGCTTTGATGAATTCACCCGAAAAAAAATAAAGAATTCATTCGGTGAAATGGAAGAACGATATATCATCAAAACGCTTATCAACATTGGAAGAAAAAAAATAAAAACAACCATCTCCCTGAGCGACCGTGGCAATATGCGTTATCCGGTACTTATTGGAAGACGTTTACTTAAAGGAAAATTCATTATAGATGTTAATTTAATTTACACGAACGGATTAAATTTAAAAACTTTACTTAACAATCATTGATATCAACTAATAGTTATGCTAAAAAATATTGCATAACGCATTCCATATAACAATTAAAAAATAAAATACACATATGAAAATTGCTATTTTATCCCGTAACAGAAATTTATACTCCACCAAGCGCTTGATAGAAGCGGCTGAACTCAGAGGACACGAAGTTTTGGTATTAGACCACATGAAATGTGTATTGGTAATTGAGCAAAGCCGACCACACATTTATTATAACGGCAAAGAAGTCACAGATGTTAATGCAGTGATTCCACGTATTGGTGCCAGTGCTACCTTTTACGGATCGGCAGTGGTTCGTCAGTTTGAAATGATGAAAATATTTACCGCGGTTGAATCACAGGCGCTGGTTCGTTCAAGGGATAAATTACGCAGCTTGCAAATTTTGGCCCGTGCAGGAATAGGCATGCCAAAATCTGCTTTTGCCAATGAACCAAAAGATATTGAATCAGTTATTGCCAGTATTGGCGGAGCGCCATGTGTGGTTAAATTATTGGAAGGCACACAAGGTATTGGGGTTATTTTAGCAGAAAATGATAAAGCCGCTAAATCCGTCATAGAAGCCTTTTTGAAGTTAGATGCCAACATGTTGGTTCAGGAGTACATTAAAGAATCCAAAGGTGCAGATATACGGGTATTTGTAGTTGACGGCCAAATTGTGGGGGCAATGAAACGCCAGGCAAAAGAAGGCGAGTTCAGAAGTAATTTACATAGAGGAGGCACCGCTTCCTTAATCCAGTTAACTCCTGAAGAAAGAGCCACAGCCATTAAATCCGCTAAAAAATTAGGCTTAGGTATTGCCGGTGTTGATTTGTTACAAAGCGACAGAGGTCCTTTAGTAATGGAAGTTAATTCATCTCCCGGATTGGAAGGCATAGAAGGCGCTACAGGTATTGATATTGCCAGCAAAATAATTGAATATGTAGAACGCAATGAATTTAATGCTCCCGGACAGTAATGGAAAATTTCATCATCAATTCACAAACCGTTAGTGCCGGAGAATGTAAACAAATTGTACTTAATTCATACGAACTACATACCAAAACAAAAATTGAAATCCCTGTTTTTGTTTTCAGAAGTAACAAAAAAGGCCCTACTCTACTTTTATCAGCGGGCATGCATGGAGAGGAAACCAACGGTATCGAAATCATTCGAAAAATTATTACACGCGACGAAATTAAAAAACTGAATTGCGGTAATGTGATCGCAATTCCGGTGATAAATAGCGTTTCCTTTTTATTTGGCAGCAGAGACCTGCCGGATGGCAGAGATCTGAATCGTTGTTTCCCGGGAAATAAAAATGGCTCCTTTGGAAGCCGCATTGCCTACGACCTGATGAAGCACATCGTTCCTTTAATTGATTTTGGTGTAGACTTTCATACTGGTGGGGCCAAAATAAATAATACCCCACAAATACGCTGCGTATTTGAGTTTCCGGAAAATGTATCTCTGGCCAAAAAATTTTCACCTCCCTTAATTATTGATAGTAGCTATAGAGAAGGTACATTCAGAAAAGAAGCAGCGAAAAAAAATAAACCTATTCTGGTTTACGAAGGCGGCGAAAGTATGCGCTTTGATTACCGCGCCATCAACGAAGGCGTAAATGGCTGTTTAAGGTTAATGAAAAACTACGGGATGGTCGATATTGATGTTCCTAACAACCATGCTGTTAAAATAAGAAAAGACAGTTGGATAAGAGCCAATGCCAGTGGCTTGTTTCATATGAATGCTTCCAACGGAGCATACGTTTCTAAAGGGGATTTACTGGGTGTTATATGCAATCCGTTTGGTAACATCGAACACAAAATTCTTTCCACCGCAGACGGTTATATAGTGGGAGTAAATAATCAGCCGGTGGTAAATCAGGGAGATGCACTTATTCATCTCGGGATGGAAGAGTAAAATCCACTGAGTCACATTTTATCCGTACCTTAACAGGTGTGCATTTAGCGTCATTTCATAGATGTTTATCCGGCTGTAAACCTCATCATTTACTTAAAAACAGCCTGATAGTGTTCCTTCTGGTCATGTTTTCAGGTCATAGCCTCCTGGCTCAAAAAAAACATCCCAAAGAAAAAGAGCCCCACAAAGATTCTTTAGCCGTATACAAAAAACTTAAAAAGTTCGCCTACAGGCATAAGATCACCGGCTGGGCCTACGACGCTATATTTGTAGACCCCGAGCCGAAAGAATACCCTAAGCAGCCGGCTTCCAAAGAACCCAAACGGGTTAATCCCTATTTAAACTATCAGGGAAGTATCATTAAAGATATTGTCATTACCGTATACGATCCCTTTGGACACAATGTTAATGATACAATCATGCATAATATCAATCGCGTTCAGAAGCTGGGGAACAACGCTCATATTACAACCAGAAAATTTGTCATCATCAATAAACTATTGTTTAAAGTCAACGATACCTTAAATGCCTTATCCTTAAGTGAAACGGAAAGGGTATTGCGACAGGCCGTTTTTGTAAATGACGCCCGCATATATATAACAGAATCAAAAAAAAAGGATAGTGTGACCGTCAATGTGATTGTACACGATAAATGGCCGATTACTATTCCATTTTTAATTACCGATGTTTTTGCCGATGCTAAATTAAGGAACTATAATTTATTCGGTGTTGGTCAGCAATTTGAACAATATGCCCGTTTTACAAGACCCGACCTTTATGAATTCAATGGATATTATGGCATCGCCAATATTGATAATACCTATATTTCATCAAGGCTGGGGTATGCAACGGATAAGACCGGCACCAATGTCGGCTTATCCTTCGATAGACCTTTCTTTTCGCCCCTTACTGAATGGGCAGGAGGTATATCTGTTTCTCATAATTGGAAAAAATATGATTATACTGATACAATCGCCGGCGAAAACAAACAAATTCCCCTCAACAGTTTAAGTTATGATCTGTGGGGAGGCAAAAGTTTTAAACTCCGGAAACTAAGCAAAGACAAAAGTTTTTTCAATCAAAGCACCAATTTTATTGTAGGAACGCGTTATTATGCTACCAATTATTTAAACAGACCTTCATCAACGATCGATACGGCCAAATCCTATTATAATACCAATGCCGCATTAGGAAATATTGGTTTTGCTATTCAAACCTATTACAAGGATAAATTCATTTATCGCTTCGGCGCCAATGAAGATGTTCCGGAAGGGTTAATTGTGCAGATCATTGGAGGCGGAATCAAATATGAATTTAAAAAAATAAGGTATTATACAGGAGTAGAGATAGCAAGAGCCAAACACTTCAAAATAGGATATTTATCGGCAACATTTTCGTATGGCATATTTTTCAATGAACATGTAACAAACGACATCACCACGAATTACAAATTATATTATTTCAGTGATCTCTTAAAAAAGGGGAACTGGTTCTTCAGAGAATTTCTGAATTTTAATCTGGTACATGGCGAACATAAACTAACCGGACAAACCATTACGTTTAACGGGGATGAACTATATGGCTTTGAGAACAGAACATTATCGGGCAACACCAAAATGACATTAAGTTCGGAAACAGTAGCCTACTTACCTTATCAGTTGATCGGATTTCGGTTTGCTCCTGTGGTTACTGCCGGTATAGGAATGATAGGCGATCCCACTCATCCTTTGATGAAGAGTAATTTATATCAGGCTTATACAATTGGTATTATGTTACGAAATGAAAATTTATTGAACAGCACCTTTCAATTTGCCGTTGGAGCTTATCCTTTTTTTCCGGATGGGGGTGGATTTGCTTTGAAATACAACCCTATTACCAGCTTTACACTAAGAGTAAGAGCTTTCTCTGTTTCAAGGCCTGATTTTATAAGCTATTAAATAGTTAGAGCATTCGGCAAAATTACTCTGCCACAACTTTATCAGACAAATGGTGTTCTTTGATCCACGTTTGTAAAGCCGCATCAAATTCTGCTTTTTCACTCATCATATCCGTGCGAAGTGTGATCGCTTTTTTATTGTAATTTACAAAGTAAGTCAGTCCGTGACGTGATTCTATTTTCTGAATTTCTTTCACACTGGTAGTGTGAATTTTATTAGTAGACACGATCAGTTGATCGCCCTCAAAAGCTACAAAACATAAGTTCTTCAACTTTCTCCAAATCGTTACTACGATTTCGGTAAATGCAATTAAAAAACATAAAAAGGCCATATACTTTATAATGCTTCCCGAATAATACAGTAACACACCTATACAGGTAAATGAAATGATTTTAATAATTCGTTTAGCCACCAATCCGTCCGGGAAATAGATGAATTTTCTGGTCTCTTTTTTGAGCTGAGAAAGTGCATAGGCCTCATAACAAGAAGCCAACACATACAAGGCTCCCATTCCTGAAAAAATATAACGTACTTCTTTATAACCGATATATTGTGTAAATACAAATACCAAACAAATGATGATTAACGCTAAAAGAATGATATTTTTTAAAAGAATAGAAAAGAGAGAATTCATTACAATTTAGTTTAGAAAGTTGAAAAAGATTAAAAGCTTAGAAAGAAAAACTAAATTCATTTATTCTTTATATTATGATTACACAAATTAAATAATCTGTAATCTATGTGGTTAAAAAAATTAAAATACGTGTTTTTCGGCGTGATAAGAAGAACGCACTAAAGCACCACTTTCTACATATCTGAATCCTTTTGATAAAGCAATCTCTCCCCATTTTTTAAATTCATCCGGATGCACAAATCTGGCTACCGGTAAATGTTTGGGAGTAGGTTGTAAATATTGACCTATGGTCATCACATCGCAATGCACTGCAGCCAGATCATCAATGGTTTCCAAAACTTCTTCTTCTGTTTCACCTAAGCCCACCATTAACCCACATTTAGTTCTTACACCAGCCTCATGCAAGCGCTTCAATACTTCCATGCTTCTGTCGTATTTAGCCTGTATACGTACTTGCGCCGTTAACCTCCGAACCGTTTCAATATTATGTGAAACAATATCCGGTTTTACATCAATGATGCGTTGCAGGTTTTCCCATTTACCGGCAAAATCAGGGATCAAACATTCAAATTTTGTTTCAGGACTAATTTCTCTGATGGCTTTAATGGTCTCTGCCCAGATAATGGAACCACCATCTTTCAAATCATCTCTGTCTACCGATGTAATAACACAGTGCTTTACACCCATTAATTTGACGGAGTTTGCCACACGCTTAGGCTCATCCCAATCGGCCGGTTTTGGTTTACCTGTAGCTACTGCACAAAATCCGCAGGAACGTGTACAGATATTTCCCAATATCATAAACGTAGCAGTACCTGCTCCCCAGCATTCGCCCATATTAGGGCAATTGCCGCTTTCACAAATCGTATGCAGTTTATGAGTAGAAACAATATTTCTTACTTTCAAATACTCTTCCCCTATTGGCAACTTCACTCTCAACCAATCCGGTTTACGAGGTCTGTCTAAAATTGTTTGTTCGTTAGCGTTTTCCATTTTTTAGAACCATTTTTTACCAAACACAAAACCAACGTATAATGTCACGATAAAGTTTTCGGCAGGATTTTGAGCCATGATAGGTAATGCCTTCGGGTAATAATCTAAGATCACTCCGGTTTCAATGGCTTTTACTTTATTAGAAAAAGGAGCATACTCAAAACTTAAATTAAGTTTTGCATAAGCCCCCGGATATACTTTTATCTCTGACAAACCATCTACCAGTGGTCCTCTGCCCGAAATACTATCAATGGTATGCACCGCCGGATCATATTTCACGGATTGCTGATACTTGTTTCCCGTAATATTTTCTCTGTAAACCAAAACATAATTGGGCTTGGCAAAGGTTAGATTACCACCAACATAATAAGAGGTTCTGATCTCTACTGATTTTCTGTCGGAGCGTTTAAACAACGTAGTTTGATACCCCACCCCTGCTCTGAATAAGAGGATACTGTTTAACTTTCCGTAAATAAATTTTTTAGAATTATCAACGCTATTTGACACTTTTACTTCTTTAGGATGTTTCATGTTCAAAGCCTGTACTTCAAGCAAGCGCTTTCGTGTACCTGTCACATGCTTAGCACGCATAAAATTCATTCCGAAACCGCGGCTGTGCGCAAAAAAGCCAAACGACATTTCGTTACGATACAACACATTGGGATCTTGTCCATTAGCAATAGCCTGTGAAGTGCTTTGAGAAAAACACAACGCACTTATAAAAAGCGCCAGCAAACTATATAAAATTTGTTTCATTATAGGATAACAAAAGTAATTAATAATTTGTTGATTAAATAGCTAATGCTTTATTATCTTTGAACTAAAATTGAAGCCATGATTACCAGTAAAGTAACCTATTTAGGAGAACTGAGAACAGAAGCCACTCACCTCCAATCCAACACGACTATTTATACCGATGCCCCTAAGGATAATCATGGCAAAGGCGAAATGTTTTCTCCTACTGATTTGGTGGCTACTGCCTTAGGCAGTTGTATGATCTCCATTATGGGTATAGTGGCCATGAAGGACGGCATTACACCTGTTGATGGAACCACAGCAGAGGTTACCAAAATAATGTATGCAGAACCAAGACGCATAGGTGAGATCCATATAAAACTTACCTTTCCTAAGAAGAATTATACTGATAAGGAAAAGAAAATATATGAACACGCTGCCCATACCTGCCCGGTAGCAAAGAGCTTACACCCTGATCTGAAGCAGGTAATTGAGTTTATCTGGTAATAAATAAGAAATAGCGCCTTGGAGCCACCTATTCTCTTTATTTAGCGGCTTCGAGAATATCGGATGCCGCAATATTGGTATGAGACGCGTGATACACGCATACTCCGTTCTTGATCAATAAAACCTGTGGAGAAGCATGTTCCACAGAGTACATGGCTGCAATTTCATTGGAAATATCACGATGCTGTAGTAAATCAAGATAATAGGCAGGAATTTTCTCGCTGTCGGTCCATCTGGTCTCCAAGCGGTTTAGTGCCATCGAGCTGATAGAACATCTGGTACTATGCTTAAAAATAAGAACAGTCAACCCATTGGCCGACTGTTCTTTAGAAAGAGATTGAATGTCTTGTAACTGACTAAGGTCTGTAAGCTTATGCCAAAGCATAATGATTAAACAGATTTTTTAGCAGACTGAATAGTATTAGCTTTAGAGTAAGCAGGGCATTTTTCGTGCGATTTGCAAGAAGTTAATGATGCACAAAAAGCAATTAACAAAGCAGATAGTAAAGCTAATTTTTTCATAATTTTCAAATTTTAATAATAGAGAAACAAATATATAGTAATTTCGCTAACAACAAAAAAAAAGACTGAGGAAAATCATAGTTTTTTCTTAAAAACAATTAACAATACAAAATGATTACAAAATTGATAGGTAATTCGTGGGATTTTAAGCTTAAAGACGAGTTTGAAAAACCATATATCGAAGAGTTGAAATTGTTTTTAAAAAATGAAAGAGCATCTCATACTATTTACCCAAAACAAGCCGAAGTATTTAATGCTTTAAAATTAACGCCTTTCGAAAATGTAAAAGTGATTATTTTAGGGCAGGATCCTTATCATGGTCCTAACCAGGCTCACGGGTTAAGCTTTTCTGTAAACTACGGCATAAAAACGCCTCCGTCGCTGGCAAACATTTATAAAGAACTAAAATCAGAAAATATAGGATTCACCATTCCCAACCACGGTAATTTAACGGCATGGGCCAATCAGGGTGTTTTGTTATTAAACGCTACCCTAACGGTAAGAGCCGGAGAACCTGCCAGTCACCAAAAAAAAGGCTGGGAACAATTTACCGATGCGGTTATCAAATTAATCTCCGATGAAAAGCAACACTGTGTGTTTTTATTGTGGGGAAATTTTGCCAAATCAAAAGCTTCCTTAATCGATTTAGAAAAACATTTGGCACTAACGGCCGCACACCCGTCGCCACTGGCCGGTGGCGCATTCTTTGGCTGCAAACACTTTTCAAGAACAAACGAATATTTACTGTCTAAAAATAATTTACCTGTCAACTGGAATTTGCCTGATCATGATCTGTTCAAACCAAACATTTAATCGACAGTTTTCAATATTTTGTAGATTATGTTTGTATTAGTAAAACATTATATTTAGGTTTAGGGAAATCTTTGTACAATAAATGCCGATATGATTAGTATTCAAAAACAAGTTTTATTGTTGTCAGAATTTCATTTTAAAGAATTTGCTGACTATTTATTAAACACAAATGCCGAATTGCCTTATAAATTGATAACAGCCATTCGTCATTCCAAAACATATCATGAATCTGATGAGTTATGTAAATTAATTTACGGAGACTCAGCAGAAAAAACAAAGAAGAAGTTTCTTCAGTTAACGCATCATACATTTAAATTAAGTGGCTTCTTAAGCAGAAACTATACTAATTACTTAAAACATAATTTACAAACCATTGAAGAATTACTCAGCAAAGGCGAGAAAAAGAAAGCAAATGATATTGCCGACTGGCTTTGCGATGTGGCTGAGAAAATAGAAGACTACACCACACTGATCGAAGTTAATAAATTCTTTGCTCAACAGTGTTTTATTACCGAATCAAAAGATGCAAATAAATTTCATAAAAAGGTTCAGGAATATATTGCTTTAGAGAATATTAAAAACTCCATATACCTTTACTTACGAGAAAATTTATTTTTCAAAGGCAAGGATAATATTTCGAAAACACAGGCCAATAAAGACCTGGCATTCTTTAATCAATACATCAATCACGAATCAAATTCCATCAGTATCTTAGCACGTTTTGGAAAATATTATGAATTAAGCTTTTTAAGTCATCCTGATTTTTTTAAACAAGAAACCATCAAAGAACTGGATGATCTGGAACGTGATTTTTTAAATAGCGCACATGTATGCTTCCACTATCTGGATGACATGTATTTTAAAATATTAGGCTTACGTCTTCAGTTAGATGTAAACAATAACAATACAGAATCCATGATCCAGGAAGTTAAAAAAATGAACAACATCAGTTCGTTTTTGAAATTCTGGAAGAGCTACATCAACATTCCTGAAATCTTTTCATTCTCTGTTCAGGCAAGTCATTACATGAGTTCCTATGCATTCATCTTCAGGGATGATTATCATAAAACATTGCCAAACGACATCAAGGAAAACATGATGTTTTTAAAGCAAAAGCTGGAATCTGAATTAGCAAAAGATATTTGGGACGACGGAGAATACATTATCAAGTTGATCAACTTAAAATGTTTCTATTCTGCTATTTTATTGACAGGGGATGTAAATGATAAAAACAAGTCAGTGAAAATATTGGAAGATACTTTAGTATCCTACCAGCAAATTCCGTTTCAGAAATTCTTAGATGGGATGTTTGTTGCCCTGATCATGGGGTATTTCAGCTTACAACAATTTGATAAAGTGATCACCACTTACAAACGTTACAAAAAAATCACGTCCGATCAGATTGTAGTAAAAGAAAATGATCTAACTATCGAAGCTTACTATTTTACGTCACAATATTTAACCAACCAACGTAAACAATATACAGAGAAACTAAAAGCAACCTATGAGGACTCTAATGATTTTGAACACGTAAGAGCCTTGATTGCTGAGTTAGTTAAGTATTATAACATTCCGGTTAAATTATAATTAGTGAGCGGAATATACATTCATATTCCCTTTTGTAAGCAAGCTTGCAATTACTGCGATTTTCATTTCTCAACGTCCCTGCAAAACAAGGATGCTTTGGTTAAAAGTATCCTGACGGAAATGGACCTCAGAAATAATTATCTTTCAGATAAAACCATTGATACCATTTACTTTGGAGGTGGAACTCCCAGTTTACTTTCGGAAAAGGAAGCTTTTTTAATTTTAGAAAAAATTTACAGACTCTACAAAGTAGCTTCAAATGCAGAAATAACAATGGAATGTAATCCGGATGACCTGTCGGATGAAAAATTAAAAGAATTAAAGCGTCTGGAAATCAATCGTCTGAGTATTGGTTTACAAAGTTTTGATGAAGAAGAACTGATATGGATGAACAGAGCGCATACCGCCAAAGAAAGCGAATCAAGTGTGAAACGTGCTCAGGACAGAGGCTTTGAGAATATTACCATTGATTTAATATACGGTTCAAAATTTTCCAATCTCGCAAACTGGAAAAAAACATTAGATAAGGCAATTGGTTTAGATGTAAAACATATTTCGAGTTATAACTTAACCATTGAAGAAAAAACAAAACTGGGACACGACTTTAAGGCCAAAAAGGAAGTTGCCATTGATGATGAAAAAAGTTCTGAATTATTTTTAGAAATGATCGATCGTTTGGAAAAAAATGATTTCATTCATTATGAAATTTCCAATTTCGGCAAAGAAGGATTTTTCAGCATCCACAATTCAAATTACTGGAAAG
>JACQAK010000053.1 GCA_016194985.1 Bacteroidota bacterium | reverse complement strand
ACACGGTACTTGCAGTTGGCAAAAAAGGAGTTGTTTGTGTTGTACCTGTTGTCATAGCTGCGCCTGTTCTATAAAAAACCTGTGTCCAGTTTACACCGCAATCTTTTGAAACTAATACAATCAATTCATCTGAGTAACTTGGATCTGATTTTGCATAAGCCCATTTAAAGTTTAGGTAAGGTGTTCCCACAAAAGATGTAAAGTCAAAGCGAGGCAGCATCATTGCATCTGATTGACCATAATTAGTATTTATTAAATTATTAATTTTTGCACTTGCTATACCCTGATAAGCAACGGCAATAGTATCACGCTCCCAAGTGATACCTCCATCAGGATTATCAATTGTAATACCGTTATTAGGAAATGCAAATGATTCAAAATTTTCAAAGTAGGGCAAGGCTTGTCCAATTGGCGGTGTTGTTACATTTACATAGCTATTTAAAATTAAACTATCTGTACCATAACTATTGGTAGCAATTAATTTTACCTGAAAATTTCCTATTGCTGAATAAGCTACTGTTGGGTTGGCAACGGATGATGTTGCAGGAGTACCACCCTGAAAGTACCATTGATAGGTTGTAGGATTATTTTGAGATTTATTATAAAATGTAATTGAATTGCCAATACAGATGTTAGGATTGAGTGTTACAAAATCAGCTATTACATTACAATTACTATTTACAAAGCCACTATCGCATCCCGTTGAATCTATATTCCATTGCTGCCAAATATCATTTCTTAAGCTAACTAAGGTAGAGTGCATACGCTGTTTTTGCCCATTGCTAAACATATTTTTGCAATTGTCATTTGAATAATCTAAATAGTTCTGAATTTGGTCGTTTACATTTGGTATATCATTCGAACAACTATTAATAATAGGGCAACCAAAATTAGGATTTGCTGCGGGTGGTGTATCGCAAACCAAATCTCCATCAGCGCAAGTATCTACGCCACATCCTCCATTAAAGGTGTGGTATAATCCAAACCAATGCCCTATTTCGTGTGTAGTTGTTCTGCCAAGTGAAGCTGCTGCTGTCCCAATTTTACCAAAATAATCGTGCCTAACAACAATACCGTCTTCGTTAGCCGGTCCACCGGGAAAAGATGAATAACCCAATATACCACTTCCGTTATTAATGTTTTTTACTACATACATATTTAGGTAGCGTGTATTATCCCAATAGCTTAGCAACTTTAATTGACTTCTTTGATAAGTTTGATGGTTAGATAGTGGGCTGTTAATTCTAACAATACCATTAGTACATTTTCCTTGTGGGTCTTTTTTCGCCAAACAGAATTCTATTTCAGTATCAACGCCTACACCAAAACCATTAGTGCCAATTTTTCTTCTAAAGTCTTCATTTAATACATCTATCTGACTTTGTATTTGCGCATCAGATATATTGTTAGTGCCTCCATCATGTATTACATGTACCACAACCGGTATTATTTTTAAATTTGGGTTATGTGATAATAATTTTTGTTTTGACTTATCCAAGACTTTTTGTATTTCAAGTTCAGCATTAGCAATATTTGTTTTATTTGCACGTTGATATTTGTCGAAATAGCACGGCTCTATGTTTTGAGCAAATGACGTTAGATAAATGAAAATTAGAATTGTTGTAGTAATTATTGCTTTCATATTTTTTAGTTTTGTTTAATTCCTTTGTATAACCAAAGTGTTCCGAAAATTGTATTGAATGATTTTGAAGTTTCAACGTTTTTAAATTGGGCGTTTTTCAAATATTCAGGTATTAATCCATTAACATTATCAGCCGTTGTCTTAAATCCATCTAAAAATTGCACAAAATAAAAAGCAATGCGCATCCCAAAATGATTTGGCTTACCCCAATCGGCAATATGTAATTCTCCATTTGGCTTTAACACTCGATGTATTTCTCTTAAAGAATTTGCTTTTTGATTTTTATCCAAATGATGAAATACCAAACTTGTTAGCACTCTATCAAAATGGTTGGCAGGATAGGGAAGTATCAAACCATCGTATTTTGTCAAAATAATTTCTGCATTTTGTTCTTTTATTTTTTCAGCTGCAATCTTCAGAATCTTATCATCTACATCTACGCCATTTACTATTGCCTCTTGATGCTCATTTTTTACTAATAAAGATAAAGTAGCCGTGCCAACCCCAAAATCCAACACTAAATGATTGTCTTTGATATTCGCTTGTTGAATTAATGTTTTTTTAAACTTTAATTCAGGCATTGTAAAGGCAATCAAAGGATTATAAATCTTTGTAAGCCAATTATACTTTAATGCAGGTATGTACGTTTGTTTGCTCATTTGCAACAATTTTTCTTTGTGAACAAAGCTTTTATTATTTTTAAGAATAGCGTTCCTATTTTTCGTACTGATTTCATTATATCATTTTAATTAGCATAGTTAGGCTCATAATTATCATTAAGGCATCTTCAATTATTGTTATTGTACTCATTGGTAAATTAAATACATCGCCTAAACAAGCGCATTTTATTTTTTGTTTGTTCAATACACTTTGTAATACTCCAACAATGCTTACACTCATTATTATTCCTGTAATTAAATTCGTAACTAAAGGATTAAAGTTTACTAAATAAGCTATCCCTAATCCCAATTCAATAAAGGCATATAAATAACCATAGCTCTTTATTCGTTTCGCAACTATATCATACATAGCATAGCTTTCTGCAAAGCCTTTTAAGTTTAATAATTTAAAGAACGAGAACACTAAAAAGAATCCTGCCATAAAATGATTCATCCATTGCATCCAATTAAAAGAACCGTCAACTGATTGCCTCAAAAGCGTTATTCCTGTTAAGTATCCAAACACCAACAAAATTGGGCGATATGTTTCTAACCAACTTTTTTCTTCTTCAACAAATGACGCAGAAATCGCTTTTGGCATATCAATATTCTTTTCACTTAATTGATACTTTGGATATTCTTTTAGAGCATTTTTTAATTCAGAAGTTGCAATATGATTTTCCATTGTAATATCTGCCTCTCCTTTTTCTAAATCAATGGTTACACTACTAACCCCTTTTACCTGTGATAATAAATGTTGCACTTTAGCTTTACAGCTTGTGCAAGTCATACCCGATATTTTATAAACGTGTTTCATGTTTAATAATCTCAATTTTTATAAATAATGTAAGAACGCAGGGTTTGGTAAAACAGCTATGAAAAAAGTAAAAACTAAAAACCAAATTTGTCCTGCGTTCATTACACTATCATTCTTTTTTAGTCTTTTTATCGAACCCAAATAAATACCCTATCTGTAACCCAAATAATAAATTTTTTCCAACCATTCCATTATCTAATAATACTCCGCCAAAAACATTTTTGAAACCAGTATTAGCAAATAGCGATAATTGAATGACATCTTTTTCTACTCTTGGTATATTTAATCCAACTGATGCAAATGCTCCAAAATCATTCATTTTAGAGTCATTCATTAAATTGTAAGATTCATAATTGTTTACTCGTGCAGAATTTAAAAGCAAATTATAAGTACCTGCAATACTAAAACACAATCTACTCTTTCTGATTACCTCTTTTGTTTGATAGGATGCGCCCAACACTAAATCCAAATAGTTAAATTTGTATCGTGGGTTGTAACTATACATTCCTTTGTCAAACATTGCGCCTCTTTGTTGATATGAACCATTCAAATTAATTAACCATTTTTCTTTAATGGAATATTGAATTTTTGCACCCATTCCCGTGCTTAATTTTAATGAGTACACTGGCATTTCTGAGCCGTTCATCTCCATTGTACTCATTTTGTTGCCATAGTATGTAGAAGCTCCAAAATTATAGTTTACACCCAATCGGAAATTTGACTGCGCTTTAGAAAATAAGGTTACTAATGTTAATGTCAGTATTACAAAAATATTTTTCATTTTATACGATTTTATAGTTTAACATCATTCCGCTATCTTCATGTTCGAGATTATGACAATGGAAGGCAAATTTTCCAAGATTGTTAGGAAAGGTCATTATGATTTTTACTTTTTCGCTTGGCATACATAAAACAGTATCTTTCCATCCCATTTCGTGCGGTTGAATTACCCCTCTTCCTCCTGTGCGAGATAATACCTGAAAGTGTACACCATGTAAGTGCATGGGATGTAAATCTTCTCCTGCGGAATTATCAAACTCCCAAATTTCTGTGGTGTTGGCACTCACTGTTTCATCAATTCTATCCATGTCAAATGACTTTCCTCCAATTTTATGTATAGAACCTGAACTTCCCATGTTCATACCTCCGTGTCCGCCTGAATGGTTATTAGCAATTTCAAAAGACCTTGTTTTAATGGAAAGAGATGAGGCTATTGGTGTGAATGCTGCTAATACTGTTGGAATAGAAAATGTTTCAGATACTTGTTCGGTTACATTAAACTTCATTATCTGAAATGATTCGGAACCTTGAGAATCTCCACCGTTAAAAGAGTTACTTTGTAAAAAAACTTCTGTACCTACACTTAATGAACTAAAATCTGCAAGCACATCTATTCGTTCTCCCGGTGATAGTAATACATTATTTACTATTTGTGTTGTTCCTAATAATCCACCATCCGAACCAATAATATTAAAATTTAATCCATTACTTAATGATAAATTATAAACTCTTGCATTAGACCCATTTAATATTCTAAGTCTGTAAATTTTTGTTTTTATGTTATGATAGGCAGACCACGAGCCATTAACGCAAATGTATTGCCCGAAGTATCCACTCATTACATCCGTTGATTCAGGCGAATAATTTATACTTCCATCAGCATAAATTCTTTTATCTTGAATAATCAACGGTATTTCAAATTCTCCGGATGGTAAGTTTAAAGCAGCTTCTTCTGAATCATTAATTATGAATATGCCCGCTAAGCCTTTAAATACTTGCCTTCCTGTTATCAAATGTGGGTGTGGGTGAAACCAATTTGTACCTGCTTTTTGATTAATAGTAAACTGATAGTTGAAAGATGAATTTGGCTGAACTTTATACTGCGGATGACCATCCATATTTTCAGGCACAATTAATCCATGCCAATGAATATTTGTAATTTCTTCTAATTGGTTTTGAAAATTAATAGAAACATTTTGTCCATTGTTTACTTTAATAATAGGCGCTAAAATACTATCTCCATAACCAAGTACATACGAAGTTTTACCCTTAATAATAGAAGCTGTATTTTTTTTAGCAACTAAATTTATTGGAGATGCTCCTGTTATAATTGGCGGTAAATGCAATGTATTATCGAACTTGCCTGTTATTACTTTAATAGCAGCAGACATCTTCATTGTTGTTTTTTTACAACTTTCAAGCAAACTTGTTATTCCTCCAAACAATACAAGTGCAGTCGCACTTCCAGTCAATTTTAAAAAATCTTTTCTATCCATTATCTGAAATTTTTAGCAGGAGAAATAAGTATTTCTCCTGCTTTATTTATTCTAATTAACTGTAACGGTAATCGTTTTCTCGTCCTGTTTTTTCATTTTTTTCGTCATTGCCTTTAATTTGGCTGTATATGTACCGGCAGAATTGTAAGCATGTGTTGTCGAAGCACTGGAACCGCTTGATGTAGCACCGTCACCAAAATCCCATTCGTAATGCGCCGCATTCATAGAACAGCTAGCGTCAAATGATACTGCTTGTCCAACTGTTCCGGTTTTTGTAGCACTATCTACACAAGCCATCGGTTTTTTCATACAGTTACTAAAGCTTAATAGTGTAATTGTTGCTGTTGCAACTAAGATTGATTTTGTTTTCATTTTATTTAGTTTTTAGTTGTTATTTAATTTATTTTCTATCGTATTGACAACATCCGGGCAACTCGCTATATGCCTTATCATCTCCTTTATATTTTTCATTATCATACCCAACAGATGCGATGTTTTTTTGAATTTGGTCAAGTGTTATTTTTTTATCGTCATAGGTAACAGTAATCATTTTACTTTCTGTACTCCAGTCAGATTTTGATATGCCTTCAGTTTTCAAAGAACCTTCTATGGTTGCTTTACACATTTCGCAATTACCCCATACTTTAAAAGTGGATGTTGCTACTCCGTTAACTAATTCGGTTTTGCTAACCGTTGATTCGGTTGCAGGTTTATTATTGCAAGAAGCCATTGTTACGGCAACCACAATTGATAAAATTGTATTTTTCATTATTGCTAATTTTATTAATTGATAATAGTAGAAATGATTTTTTCTACGATAGAATACAAGCATAAAAATCCCATAACTATCAATATAGTTGGGAAGTCGCTTGTTAAAAAATAAATCAGATTAATAATACCCGATGTTTCAGGTATAAAGGATTGTCGTATAGGACGGGTGGTGCGTGATAATTTAAGGTGCAATAAGCGACATTACTTTCTTTCGGGAATTTAAAAATATTGATTGGCAAAACAGCATCTAATATTTTGAAATGGTTATATACTATATTAACAGTATTACTTGAGTGATGATTATCTTTTACTTTAATGAAAGTTGCTTTTTCATCACAACAACCTTTACTTTTCATTTTATTTCCGCAACACCCACTCTCATCCACTCCTATATCAAAAAAAGAAATGCTCTTGAATTTGCCACCACAATAATGCAAACTAACTGTTATACCTGACGCTAACGTCAAATAGAACAAGGAGAATATTATTATTATGCATTTTTTCATTTTACTTATAACGGACAAATATACAAAATATTGCTTTCAAATACAAAAAGCAAAAACTAGCATCTTTGATTAACAATATGAAAAAGGAAAAAAAATCCTCACCTATAGGATACTTTAAGTAATAAAAATTTTCTATAATTGCTTTTTAGCTTTTGAATACTAATAGTTAAATCATACTCCTATTTACCTGAACCATAAATATAGTATGTTTTTGTAGTTATGCAAATTGATAAAGACATTAAATAAAAATATTCTTAGCATATTCCTTTCATTTATTCTTCTGATAAGTCAGATTGTAGTGGTACAGCATTATCATCATTGTCCGATGATGAAACAAACAAAAGTCTCCATTAATGATGTAAAGACTGCGTCTATCTCATTTATTGCATTTTTATTAAATACAGTTTGAAATGACAAAATTACACCATTTCTTCACTGATTAAATTCTACGTCAACAAATTCACAATAGTCTTCAAGATCTTCCAATTCAATACGGCCAGTATTTGATGAATAATATCCTTGCTTTTCAAAACGTTTTTTCCACTTCTCGAAGTATTTTACGCCTTCTTCTCTTGTTTTGAATGGCTCTACACCAATGCGAATACTGAAGCCATCAGGAGAAAGAATATCATAACGTTTCTTCTTGGTTTGTTTGATGTCCTTTTTTTCTTTCTTTTCCGGAAAGGAATACTCAATTTGAAATCCTCCTTTAACTGGTTTCATACCAGCTTTACCACCTCTCTTTTTTATTTTATCAAGATGTATTTCAGCCACCTTTTTACTACTGTGTGTTTTAGTATAAGTTTTCATGGTATTTGTTTTTTTAAATTATGCTGCTTTAGCCTGTGCCACTTTCTCAGTGGCAATAGGACTTTGATAGTTTACTTCGTGATACCGGAGTAACTCTCCGATAAGTTTTACAACGACTTCGTTTCTGTTTTTATAAATTAATTTTCCGTAGAAGTCCCTTTCCATCATCATTCTACGGATCATTCCGTTTTCTTCTGTGTCAAGATATTTTTTGCAAGCCCGGATATAGGCTTCCTGGCTACATCCCCTGAGTTTTAGTTTTCGCATGTTGACATATACAAAAAACCGGATGTTGCCAATAAGATATTGTTCTTCAACTATGATGGTAGCAATACGGACCAGGAAATAATTCGGGATCCGGTTGCGATACCTGGTTACATCGTCTACTTGTTTATGTAGTCTTAACCAGGTACAATTCTGAAATTCGGTAGTAGTTATTTTTGCAATGGATTGATGTGAAATCATTATATCCAATCCATGATGCCGGTTAGTAGTAAGTAAACCTACAATCGTTTGTCCTTTTGCACCAGTCATGTATTTATCCAAATCTTCCAATACAAGCAATCCATCTACAAACTGCTTTACCATTCTCTCTACCATATCTCTCTTATCCTCTAAGGACATGGTTTCGCCATAGCGAGTTAACGGTCGGATTCTACGGGCACGGATGAGTTTTAAAGCACGGATAAATTCCGGGTCGACAGTTGTATAACATTCGTAGTCATCGTCATTAACATCGAAGATTAATACCTTTCTTCCTTTTCTTCCGATATGCGGTTGATCTCGGAGATAGTTTTCGATTTCTAAAATATTCCTGAAAGTTTTACCAACGCCTGTTTCACCGCAGACCAACATAAGCATTGGTTGCCGTTCATCCTGTTTGAGAATGACAAGTCCCTGAAAGGATTGTGGAGTTTCAGCACTTAAAGACATTTCTAATGGTTGCAGGTTTATCCCATTTTCTCTAATACAGAATCAGGTAAACCAGTATTGTTAGTTTTAGATGTCCGAACAATTTCTTCATATACTACTTCCTCTACTTCTTCCTGTTCGCTTTCGTCTTCATGTTCAGAGGTTTCTTCGTGACTTTTACGTTCAGCTTCTTTTTCTTCTTCATAACCACGAACTTCTTTTCTGATAATGTCACGGATGCGTTCGACAAGCATTTGATTTTCCATCCGGATCTCAATGACCACTTTTGCCTTTTTGACAATGATGGAAATAGCAACCATCAATAGTTGTTTTTCGGGACTAAGTGCCGCAGCTTTCTTACGCAGAATATGTATGAGCAATGGACGTAGCAGAGCTTTGTCCTCATCATCCAGCTTGATACGTTTAATGTTTTTGGCATTCTGCTCATCTATGACTTGTATAAGTTCTTCAAAGTCATAAAAATCTTTATGCTTACTAATCGTTACAAAATACCCGGCTCCGACTTCCAGTATTGTATTATTGATTGTGCCAATAATACTGTCAGCCATTAACCCTGCGTGTTCTAATGGCATACTAAATTCTCCTTCTTCATTAGAAGTTGAACCTGCGCCTTTCTTTTCTTCTTCCGATGGAGGATCTGCATTAATTTCCTGTTCAGGAGCATCCGAAAGTTTTTCCTGCGCCTTTACTTTCGGCTCCTCTTTGTTTTCCTCAGCAGGGTTGCTCGTATCTTTTGCCTCGTTTTTTGCTGCATTGACATCACCCGATGTATTGCTTTTTTGTACCACTGGCTGTGCCAAAGGGCTTATATTTTCTTCGGGTATAGGTTCAAAGGCGATATCCTGTGTATCCTTTTTTAAAACACTTTCAATAAGTTCTTTATTAGTTTCCATGATAGTGGGATTTAATTAATTCTTCCAATAAATTCGAGCAACCTTGCTTCGATAGCAATGTAATTAGTCACAAACCTGGAATTGCCTTTCGGAACGGCTAATCGTTCGCTGGCTTTTCCGCATCCATATTCTACTGTTCTTTCACTGCATTGAAACATTAATCCAATTTTAGGCAGCGTATCTTCCGTATATTTGCGAAGCAAATGGAAACAACACATGCGGGCATCACGATACTCCCGGACATTGCTATGAAGGAATAGTTCATCTTCCAATTCAAATTCTTTCACAGCGAGGCTGATCAGGTATTGGCTTACCATTCTCACTTTTTCTTGTTGAGTATGTTTTACGTAGGTATTGCTGATAAAACTTTCGAGCAGATGAATAGTATTATCAAGACCGATTTTTCCGACCACTTTATCAATACTTTTTTGCAGGGTTTGGTAGTTTTTTGCAGACATTGTTTACTGAATTTTTGACTTACATTTTATGGTTCACCATAATTAATACGATTATAGGTGTGAATTTTTTTAGCTGTTTACGATGATTTTATAACAGGTGTCGTATTTCCCCTTATGTAAGCAGAGTTTCCCGACATATATTACTTTACCATTCAAGGGCGTTTTAAAACCTTTGGCTCTCAATTCAGCTTGTGAAACAAGTTTTTTTTGATTGGAGATAAAATCATTCAGGATTTCTTCATCGGTTAACTCTTTTACAGGTTCGGGAAAGGTTTCTTCCTGAGTAGGTGCTGACTCGGTTTCTAAAGATGCTTCTTCTTCGGATGATGTTTCTGTTTCTGCAAGCGGCTCAATAGTTGGTTCTGCTTCAGTTACTGTTTCTATTTCTTCGATAGATTCGATACCTGGTTCTTCGACTGTGGATGATTCAGTTTCAGGAATAGGCTCAACCACAGGTTCTTCTATTACAGAGGATACAGAGTTTTCAGTTTGTTCCGGTTCTTCCATTTCTTCTTCTTCGTCATTGTTCTCTATGTTTCCCTCAAATTCATCTTCTAGGTCTTCTAAAATTTCATGGGAAAGCGATTCCATTTTTTCTATGAGCCTGCCTTGGTCTTCCTCGGTGGTATGTTGAAGATCCTCTTTGAGTTCTTCAAAGCCTTTGATGCGCTTATACAGCATTTCAGGAAGTGTTTTGTAGTCAATTTGATTGTCCTCCAGGAATTGTTCGTGCGGGAATTTTTCTGTTTTCATCGTGTTGATTTTTGTTATGTATTATTATGCAAGTTGTTGTTTATCATTTTTGAAAATTGATTTTTCGGCAAGACCAGTAAGTGTTCCGGTAATAACAGAAGTAACTAATACAAGCCCGGCTGTTTTTAGCAAGTCCTTACCACCTGGCAATTTCCATTTGTATTTTAATCCCATTGCTTTTGCTTCGCTACCTTTTCCGGCATTGTATATTATAATTGCAGCAGTAATATCAATGGCGAAACCAATACTGATCAGAAGCAGTATTTTTTTCATCTTATTTTTATTTTCATCTTCCTGTTGCTTCATCACGTAAACCGCTATGTATTTATTAGGCTGCTTTTTCTTCCAGTTTCTTAAACTTGTCTTTTATCTCATCCTGGATAGTTT
>JACQAK010000216.1 GCA_016194985.1 Bacteroidota bacterium | reverse complement strand
GTTTTCTATTTTTCTAACGAGTTCCCTTAAAATAGGTTTAGTCCATTTTTTAGTAGTTAAATCAGTTAAAATTATTCTTGTACCAGAGCCCTTTTTGAAAAGAGTTTCTCCTATTGATTCCACATCAACTGTAAGTTCTTGAATATATTCTTTGGATTTAATTAATTTACCCCAGTCGATAGAAAACCTGCTAGAAAATAAATCACCTTTAACTTGAGTTTCAACTGTTATTTCTCTTGCTAGTTTATGCACAGCTAGACGGCCAACACCTTTGTTACCCAAAGAAATCCGGCCGTATTTTTTACTTGGTTTTCTTTTGTTACCTCTTTTAAAATCAGTTCCTATAGTTAACCAAACATTTTTAATAGTATCAGGTGACATTCCGTGTCCGTCATCTTCAATTACAATTTTTTGATTTGGAGTATTCAAATCAACAAAGGTTACATTAATATTGTCTGCATCCGCATCATAAGCATTTTTAACTAGCTCAAATATTGCTAGACTATCACTACCAATTAATTCTTCTCCTAATAAAGTAAGAATATGACTCTTTGCTTGGATATTATGAGTACTTATTGCCATAATAATTCTTTCATTTTTTTTGCAATTAAATTTGCCATTAGGGGCGGCACAGCGTTACCAATTTGTTTAAATGAGGCTGTTCTGTTCGCTCCTTCTTTTACTCCTTCAAAATAGTAGTCATCGGGAAAGGATTGTAAACGAGCTGCTTCTCTTACGGTTATTGAACGGTTTTGTGTGATGTCTGGATGGATGTAATAATGCCCGTCTTTCGAAATGTGTGCTACAACCGTTTGAGAATATTCTAAATCAGGAGCAACAACTTTAAAGCGGTCAATAAAACTGCTTCTGTTATTATGTGTTTTTAAAGTGTCTGGTAAATCATTGTAATCAAGTCTTTGTTGATTCTGATTCCATTTTTTTACAGCTATCTCGTATATTTTTTTATCTTGATCTGTATGCGGTCTCGCTACGTGTTGCGTTAAAATGTCAATACCATTTCTTATAAAATTATTTTTTAAATAATCATTTGTAGGTCCAGAATAGTTTTGAAATTTATCTTTTCCGCTTCCTGCATTAATGGATGGTAAGTCTTTAAACAGGTCACCTACTTTAAATTCATGCTTTATTTTTATATCCTCTAAATTAGGCACATTAACTTTTAATCTTTTTTTCCAACCAATAATAATAACACGTCTTCTGTTTTGTAGAACTCCGAAATCATTGGCGCTTACCGTAAATAATTGAAATAAATAGCCTTTTTTCAAAAACAATTTTTTCATGTTTTCGAGATAAATTCCCTTACCTGCAGATTTTAATCCAATCACATTTTCGAATACAAACATTTTTGGAGAATATTTTTCAAGATACTTTGCATATTGTACATACAAATAATTTCTTGAATCGCCTTTCATGTTATCTTCAGATCTTGCTCTGCCAACTAATGAATAAGCTTGGCATGGCGGCCCTCCTATAATTAAATCTACCTTTCTTTTGTTAAGTAATTTATCTATTGTTTTATGAATTTTTGGATTACTATCAGCGCCAATAGGCAAATTAATAACTGATTCCATTAATTCTTTCGGAATCAAATCATATAATTCTTGTCGTGTAATTATGCCTTTTAAATAATCAGTATACACATCTTTTTTACCAATTGATTTTAAATGATGGTATGCGATTCTTGTTTTTAAAGTATAACATGCTGCTTCATCCATTTCTACATGGGCAATAGGATGAAATCCTTCATTTATGAATCCTTCCGAAAGACCACCAGCTCCAGCAAATAAATCGATATAAGTTAATGGCTTCATTTTTTAAATTCTTTAAAAAAAGTTGACATATCAGTATTAAGAGCTTTAACAATTTTCTCAAGACTACGAACAGAAATATTTTTTCTACTGTTTTCTACGTGGTTCATATAGGTGCGGTCTACGGCGGCATCCCATGCCAACTGTTCTTGCGTTAACTTTTTTTCTATACGCAGTTTTTTAATACGTGCACCAATTTGTTTTTCGATTGACATAGTAGTTTGGGATATATAAAAATGCGGAAACGTGTCCTATAGTACATTTGCCTATAGGACACGTTTTTGTTAAGTTTTACATGTAAGATTTTATGAAAAATGTTGCAAAGTGAGTCTTGTTCTCTACAAAACCTTCAACACATTCCCTTCCGCCATCGTAACAGATTTGTTGATGTAAGTGCGCATCAGTTCAAGGTCGTGGGAAGATACGATAATAAGTTTGCCCTGTTCGCTGCAGAGTTGTTTGAGGATGCTGAATAACTGATGCTTGGAGCTGTGATCCAAAAAGGCCGTTGGTTCGTCGAGTACAATAATCGGTGTTTGTTGTGCCAGAGATTTAGCAATCATCACCTTTTGGCGTTGCCCGTCGCTGAGCTCATCAATCAGTTTATCCTTTAATGGCATAAGGTTCAGTTGATCCAAAGCCCTGTCAACAATAGTCTCATCCTCCGGGCTTAGTTTGCCCAGTAAATTGATATAAGGTATTCTTCCGGCCGCTACTACATCCCGGGCAGTTAAGTTAAAGCCACCAATCTTTTCGGTAACCACAATGGATAATACTTTGGCCAGTTCCTTAGCCGCGTAGTCCTTTATTTGTTTTGACTGAATGGTGATACTGCCTGATAAGGCCGGTAAATTACCCGTGATGGTTTTTAGGAAAGTAGATTTACCAATGCCGTTATCGCCCATTAAACCTACCAAATCGCCGGCATTCAGGCTCATGGAGATGTCTTTGAACACCGCTTTGTGTTTGCCTTTGCTGCTGTAGCCAATTTCTAAATTTGTGATACCGATCATCCTACACTTAATTTAGATTTGAATAATAAATAAATAACCACAGGAGACCCGATGAGGGTTGTTACAGTATTGATGGGTAACATAAACTGACTGCTTAATAACTGACAAATAACATCTGCCAGCACCACCACACAGGCGCCTAATAGCAGGCAAAACACCATTTGGTGCAGGTGATGCGAGGTTTTAAAAAACAAGCGGGAAGCAATAGGAACAGAAATGCCTACAAACGCAATAGGTCCGCAAAAGGCAGTAATCACACCTACCAAAACAGCGGTGATGATAATAACCGACATGCGTAAACGATTGATATGAATGCCCAGGTTTTGGGCATATTGTTCGTTCAGTAAAATAGCATTCAGGGATTTGATTAAAAAGAAACTACCGGCAATCGTTATTAAAAAAACGGGGGTAATGAAGGCCACGTCGGTTAACGTTGTGCTACCCACACTTCCCATGCCCCATAAAATAAAGGTCTTCACGCTGTCGGCGCTGCTTATAAATTCTATTAAACTCTCTATAGAACCTAATACCTGCCCCATCATTAAACCTACCAGCAACACCGTTACATTGCTTTTGTTTTTTTTGGATACCAGTAAAATAATAAGCGTCACCAAAAAAGCGCCGGCAATAGAGAACAGGGTGATGATGCTTTTTCCTGCCAGATAAAATCCGGAAGTCTGTACAGAAGATACTAGCATAATAGCAATGGCCACAAATAAACTGGAGCCGCTGCTAATGCCCAATACATAAGGACCTGCCAAAGGATTACGAAATAAGCTTTGCATTAATAATCCGCAAAGCGCCAACCCTGAACCTGCAATAAGCGCTGTAAGGGTTTTAGGTAAGCGGATGTCGTATAAAATGGTTGAAAATAAAGGATCGTTGGCAGGCAATGAAAACAGGTTAACGCTACCAAAACAGATATCGCAAATAGCTAAAGCCATCAGGATAAGCGTTAACCAAATACCGGTGATTATGAATTTAGGCGTTGTCAATTTTCAAATTTACGGTTCTTTTTTTATTATGGAACGCAGATGACACGGATAAATAAGATTTTTACAAACCAATGCATACGTTAGTAATGGTGCGGCTGGCGTTGGCAATTCGGAGCGAACCGCCATTTTTTACTCCGTTTCCTGAGGAGGTTTGTGCGAAAAAAATGGAGGTTGGCGAATTGCCTTGACTTTTTGTTTCTTTTTCGTCAAGGAAAAAGAAAATAACCTTACTCTATTTTTTTATAAAACACAAATTCATGATTTGGTAACAGAGCAGGAGAAAGTATAGCGATCAGATCCGCTAATACATCATCCGGATTGGTAATGCCTGTTTCCCAGTAATTACTATAGCCTTTGGCATTTTGCACTTTATTATTATTGTATAAATGCCCTTCTTTAAAGGCTTTAAATAAACCATAGCGCTCATCAAGACCGGTGAGGTCTTTTTTGTTGTTTACCTGATATTGATTGATCCAGTAATCACAATCTTTGGCTTTGGCATATACGGTTTCAAAGGATAATGGCGTGCTGCCTGTTTTGTTATCATCTTTCCAAAAATAATCACCACCGGCATCATTGATCAAATGGGCCATGTAGCTTTTGCCCGATGGCACATACCAGGCATCGCCATATTTGATTTCGGTAAGCACCGTTGGTTTTTTGGTAAGTGATGTTGTTAGATTTTTTAGGGCAAGGTATCTTTTTTCGGTAATGGTATATAAGGAATCTGCCAGCTGTTCTTTATTAAAAAAGTAAGAGAAGAATTTGATCCACTCGGCTCTGGCCAATGGGGTTTCTTCCAGATGATCGAGGCTAATGGCAATAGGTAATTGAGCTTGTATTAGTTTTACATCCACATCATTTTTGGGATTGCCCATACCAAACGTTAAAAACAGATCGGGTTTGAGGGCCAGTGTTTTTTCCAGTTCTACCTTAGGTCCTCTGGATAATTCAATTACCGAGCCTTCTTTTACTTTTTGTTGAATGTGGGCATCATTGTAATAATCCACATTATCAATGGCTACAATGGTCCCTTCTGCATGCAGTTTAGTAAGCATGGTTGTGTAAATGGAACTCATGCAGGCCACCCGGTTCACTGGAGTTTTAATGTAGTAAACATCTTTACCGTAATCGGGTTGTTGATTTTTGTATAATACAAAAGTGGCGGTAACATCATTATTGGTTTTATTACCCAGGAGTTCCAACACGGTAACATCGGCAGACGTTTTAATGGCAAAGCGCTTGGCGTAATGCAACGGCACAGCATTAAGCGATGTTGTATGGGTTTGTTTGGTGTCAGATACTTGTGTGCAGGCAGTAATTAAGGCGGCAAGGATAATGACGAAGAACGATTTTATAGACATAGCATTAAAACTGAAGATGAAAGATGCTTCCTTTTGGTTGATTATCGGATATTTTGATAGAGATGTGGTGCAGATCGCAAATGCTTTTAACGATGAACAATCCAATGCCCGTGCCCTTGGTTTTACGATTGTTTTCGAGACCGCTTCTGTAAAATTTATGAAACACATGGTCTTTTTCCTTATCCGGAATTCCGCAGCCCTGATCCTTTATTTCCAGGATTATTTTTTGATGTACACTTTTCAAAGTCACGTCGATATGAATCTGTTCAAAGGAATATTTAATAGCATTCTCTATCAGGTTAATAATCACCGAAGCCAGTAATTCCTTGTCGCCAACATAACGCAATCCTTTTTCGATGGAAAAGGAGATGTTCTTTTTTTCGATGTACTCTGAAAAGTAGCGTTGCAGGGTGTTTTCCGTTAACTCGCTTAAAGAAAGGTCTTCCTTTTGGACTGTCAGATTATTGTTGTCGATCTGATTGGCCATTAATACATTATCTACCAATTTATGTAAACGGCTTGTTTCGTTTAACGCATTATGGAGCAGTTCTTTTTGTTTATCTCGATCCAGTTCGTGTTTTAACAGGGTTTGCAATTGCAGTTTGGTAGCGGCAATAGGAGTTTTAAGTTCGTGCGATACGCTTAAAATGAAATTGTTTTTTTGATTGGCCAGTTCATTTTCGCGTTTCATGGATTTTCGCACCTGATAGATACCGAACAACAGAAACAATAAAAACACGGTTCCTTCGCCCACGATCATATATACCTGTGCATTTTTTTTGCTTTGTAATTCTGCAATATCTCTCAAAATGATCTGATCATCACTGGAAGACAGAGCCGCTAAATTTTGTTTCAGAGAAATGATGTTATTGGATTGCCTTACCAGCAGCACTTCCCACCATAAAAACTGCAGCATAATATAGCCTACTAAAACAGAAAATATGAAAGTGGTTCGTTTATGCACGGTAACGTATGATTCGTATAAATGCCAGTCGACTATTTATGGAATATTTGTAAAAAGCCTTTCAGATCTCTGGCCACAATGCCTTTCACCCTTATCTCGTTTACCTGACAGACGTAGAAATAGGTTCCTTCGGTAGCGAGTTGTTTCGACTGCACCACTTTGCCATCCCATAAAAAGGCAGGATCGGTGGTTTCGTATACCAGCGTTCCCCAGCGATTGTATATTTTTAAATCAATGTCTTTTACAAATTTATTTTTGATGGCTTTAAAGAAATCGTTCACGCCATCACCATTTACAGTGATCACATTTGGCAATTCATATTCCGGACAATTATCCACACACACTTTAGCACTTTGCGCACTTTCGTTACCAAACGAATCAACGGCAGTAACCGCATAACATCCGGCAATAGAGCTTAAGTTATCAAAGGCTAATAAGGTATCGTTTAATAGTTTTACAGAGTCCTGAAGAGTCAGATCATCATCTTCCGTTTGTGCAAAATAAATATTGTATTTCACTACATCATCACAACATACGTGATTTGGATTATTCCATTGCAGCATTAAGCTTGGTATTTTACAATCGGATACAATTTCCAGAGTGGGTGCACAAGGAGGAGTTGTGTCTTTTGGTTTGGCACAGGCTTCTTCCGAAAAATTCAATAAAGGCCTCAATACAGCCGGATCAGAGTACTCACCTTCTGATTGAATTTTGTAGCAGTATAGCGCACCATTTACCAAACCGGTATCGGTGTAGGTTAACTGAGTGGTGTTGGCTATTAAGGAATAAGTTGATTGTGCCGGCGTTTTTCGGAAAATATAATATTTGTAATTACTCCATGGTGTTTGGTGCTGCCATGTCAAGGTCATTTGATTATCACTTGGTGTTAATGATAAAAAGACAGAGGATGCTTTTTGGCCATTGCCAATAAATTGACCGTTGGCATAAAACTCAATTTTAAAAGTATGAGCTAAATCCTGTGTATTTAATGGGTTTGGATAGTTTGCAGAATTTCCTGTTAGTGTATAGGTTGTGTCGGCCAGCAAGGTTAAGGCAGCAAAATAAGGTTTAGTTACAGAATATACCGGTGCAAATGTTCCGGTAAATCCATCGTAATGTTGTAACCTGAATTCATAAGGGCCCGGTATGGCAATTGTATCAAGGGCATTGGTACCAAGCATTGGTTTTATCCAGCGTACAAATACAGCGCCGCTAACCGGATCGGTTGTTTGCACATCCACGTTCACTAAAATAGGCACATCCCGTTTTAGTTGCACACACACCTGGTTGGAGGCGTAACTTTCCGATTCATCAGAGTAATAAGCAACTACGACATAGCTGTAATTGGTTCCCTGCGACAAGCCATTGCCATTATTGGTGTCTAAAAAGGTAGTATCGTTCATGTTATTACTGGTGCACCCTATTTTTGTAAAGCCTGTATAGGCAGGAACTCCTACTTCGCAGTTGGCATGGTTCCATGGTAAACAGTCTGTTTTTCTATAGATGCAATAGCGTTCAATTTTATTGCCACTGATATTATGGCAAGCCGGTTTCTTCCAGGTTAACTTAATGCTGGTGCCCTGAGGAACACCTAATAAGTTTAACGGAGGCGGAGCAATCACGCGGATGTTAAATGTTTTAAAGTCTACCAAACTAACGGTTGGGTCGTTGTCGCTTACTTTGATTGTAACCTGATAAGGTGCTTTTCTAATATGAGAACAGGTTGTTTGCCAGTTAAACAATCCATGAATAGGAGTAAGGCCTGTTGGGGAAGAAAATGTTGCTATAGGAGCGGTTACACCAAAGGGGCCACCATTGGCTTCCATGGATAAGATATCATTGTCCGGGTCGGTAGCTGTAATTGTTTTTGTGATAATGCTGCCTGCTACTACACAGGTATCGGTAATGGGTTTAATGTTTGGTTGATTGTTGTTGCAGTTTCCAATGGTTACCTGTAAATCCCTTAAAATGTAACCGATTAAAAAATAATCGCCATCATCATTTTTACGCCATTCTTTAATGATCATGGCCAGGTTAAAAATATCCTGTGTTTGCGGTACACACCAACTTAGAGTTCCTGTAGTAGGATTTACAGCATAGGTTCCTCCACCCGATGCCGGGTAAGAATAGCCTGGGCAGGTTACCCCGCCTGTTCCCCGGCAGGTGGTTAATTCGTAAGACAAACTATCTCCGTCAATGTCAAATGCTCCCGGATTATGTAAAAAACATTTTCCTACACAGCCATCATCTATAGGTGGAAAGGTAAGTTTGGGGGAAGTGTTTTTTCCGGAACCAAATGTTGGAATCACTAAAAAGGATTCGATATAAAATACCTGATTCACGGAATTGGGAATATTATTAACGCCGGCATTTCTGTTAGGATCCTCCATGCTGATAAGGTAATTACCGGGACCAGAGTAGGTATGTGTTGTTATATATTCATTTAATTTAATCTTTGAATTGATGGGTACACCTTCGTGGGCAGGCGAACAGGATCCTATAGGGCCATTGCTTCGTAATACTACTGCTCTTGTGCCATCGCCAAAATAAACCGTGTCTTCACATCTGTCAGCTAAGTTTGCCCCATCGATATTGGTATAGGTGGTTACCTTAATTTCGTAGGTGTAGCCATACAGCCATCTGTACGTAATTTCTCCGGCACGGTTGTGCGTGGCTTTGGCATTGATAAAAAATGCCAAAGAAAACAGGGCGAGTAAATAATAGCGGAACTTAAGCATGACAAGTATGTTTATTGTTTAATAATTTTTTTAGTAATCGTTGTATGAAAGGAATCAGTAATTTTCAGGAAGTAAATTCCCGGAGTAATGTTCTCTGATTTTAATGGGATGCTTTGTTGTTTGGCAATGGATTCGTTTTCCAGATAAGTTTTTATATTTCGTCCTGTGACGTCCACTAATTCAATCGTAAAGGCACCGGCATTTGTCAGATTAAAGCTAAGTGTAAAGTAATCGTTGATAGGGTTAGGAGAGATGGCTACGCTGGAATTGTTCAGGGTTACTTCATTAATACCCACAAACACCTGACTGGAGGCAGTGTTGGAAACATAACTGGTGGCACCGTCTGAGTATTCTGCTAAAACAACATAACTGTAATCTTGTCCTGAAATAAACGGGATAGCATTATTGTAATCAATAAATAGCGTGTCATTTACGTTTGTATTTGCACCTAATAAAACAAATCCCGTATAGGCAGGAGGAACAGTTTCTGTAGAGCTATGAACCCAGTTGGAAAGTCCGTCTTTTCTGTACACTTTGTAGCGTTCAAATTTATTTTTAGTATTCAACAAATAACTGGCAGGTTTGTTCCAGTTTAATAAAACATGGTCGCTGGCAGGAACTGAAGACGAGAGATTGAAAGGTGCTTCAGGAATAATTTTAATATTAAATGTTTTAAAATGAACTAAAGCAACAACAGGGTTATTATCTATGACTTTAGATGTTATTTGATAAGGAAGTCGCTGAACATGTGAGTAATCACTATTTAAATGAAAGCTGCCAGAAGATGCAGAGTTACCTGAGGTAGAATTAAACGTAGCAGCGTTCGTTGCAAAAGCAAAAGGGGCACCCGTTGCGAAAAGTGTAATGTTATCGGCATCAATATCGTTTGCCATTAATGTTCTGTTTAAGGATGCTCCGGCAACAATGCAGGTGTCTAAATTGGTGAAAATAATATGCGGGTTATTGTTATTATTGCAATTACCAATAACGATTTGCATATCTCTTTCCACATAGCCCACCATAAAATAATCGCCATCATCATTCAGTCGCCACTCTTTAATAATAAATGCCAGATTGAAAAGGTCCTGAGTTTGGGGATTACACCAGGTTAGGGTTCCCACAGAATCAATTCTATAGACGCCGCCAACGCCTGATCCCGGATAAGAATAACCGGGACAGGTAACACCACCTGCACCTTTGCAGGTGGTAAGTTCATACGATAAACTATCGCCATCCAGATCATAAGCTCCAGGATTGTGATAGAAACAATGGCCCACACAGCCATTGTCAATAGGCGGGTAAGTAAGTATAGGGGAATTATTTTTACCGGAACCAAAAGACGGAATATTTAAAAAGGATTCGATATAAAATGGCTGATTGATTGAATTTGGGATATTATTAACACCTACATTTCTGTTGGGGTCTTCCATGCTAATCAAATAGGAGCCGGGACCGGGATAGGTATGAGTAGTGATATATTCGTTTAGTTTAATTTTTGTGCTAAGTGGCACACCCTCGTGTGCAGGTGAGCATGAGCCAATCGGCCCATTGCTTCTTAGTATGGAGGCCCTTGTTCCGTCTCCAAAGTAAACGGTATCTTCGCAGCGGTCGGCTAAGTTAGTGCCATCGATATTGGTATAGGTCGTTACTTTGATCTCGTAAGTGTAGCCATACAGCCACTTGTAAGTAATTTCGCCGGCGCGATTGTGCGTGGCATTGGCATTAATGGCCCATGTTATGCAAAACAATGCGGATATATAATAACGAAATTTACCCATGTGTATACTAGTTATAAATTAAAAAATGATAGTTCACAATTGCTTATTCAAAAATAGGGATTACTACTTTAAATCAGGCAAAAGATGAACAATAAAGATAGCCAAAAAAACTGAAAATTTGGTAAAAAAGGAGTTTTTGCAAGTAAACAGTTTTTGTATCAAAAAGTCAAATTTATTAACGTTTTTATTTTATAATTATTTCGTCGAAAAAGCGATTTAGCGACCGTATTAGTAGTAATTTTACAGTCCTAAACAAAAACTTTTCATGAGCTCTCATCATCATGGTCAAATGAGCAAGGTTACGCTTGCCGGTCTAATTGTTACTCTCGGAATTATTTACGGTGATATAGGTACTTCTCCTCTTTATGTAATGAGTGCCATTGTAGGAAAAGGCCCCATCAATGCGGATTGGGTAAAAGGAGGGATTTCCTGTATTTTCTGGACCCTGACCTTGCAAACTACTATTAAGTATGTGATTTTAACGCTTAGGGCTGATAATAAAGGCGAAGGAGGGATTTTCTCATTATATACATTGGTAAAACGCACTAAATTTAAATGGCTTTTGGTTCCTGCTATTATAGGCGGTAGTGCCTTATTGGCTGATGGGATCATCACTCCTCCCATTTCGGTTTCATCTGCCGTAGAGGGATTAAAGGTATATAATACGGATCTAAACACTGTACCTATTGTTATAGGGATCTTATGCGGCTTGTTCTTTATCCAGCAGTTTGGTACCAGTTTTATCGGAAAGTTTTTTGGTCCGATGATGATGATCTGGTTCTTAATGCTTGGGGTGTTGGGAGTGTATCAAATGACCAGTAACTGGTGTGTTTTATCTTCTTTAAATCCTTATTATGCCTATCATCTATTAGAATCGCATCCTTCAGGATACCTGATATTAGGAGCTGTGTTCCTTTGTACAACTGGTGCCGAAGCCCTGTATTCTGATTTGGGACATTGCGGAAAACAGAATATCCGTATCTCCTGGATATTTGTTAAAACAACACTGGTTCTGAATTATTTTGGGCAAGGTGCCTGGTTAATTGCTCACGAAGGTCAACGTTTGGAGTCCTTTAAATCCAGTAACCCGTTTTATGCCATTATGCCCGAACACTTTTTGCCATACGGTATCGTTATAGCTACTATTGCGGCGGTTATTGCTTCTCAGGCCTTGATCAGCGGATCGTTCAGTTTAATTAACGAAGCCATGCGTTTAAATTTATGGCCAAAAGTAGAAGTCAAATATCCTTCGGAAATGAAGGGGCAGTTATACATTCCTTCTACAAACTGGTTGTTATTGGCAGGTTGTATAACCGTTGTTTTGTATTTCAGAGAATCAGTGAATATGGAAGCGGCGTATGGTTTGGCTATTGTGTTGTGTATGCTGATGACCACTACTTTGTTGAATTTTTATATGCACATGAAGCGCTATAACAAATTCTTCATTTACTTCATCATTACCCTGTATTTATTGATCGAATTCTCTTTTATGGCGGCTAACCTGAGTAAGTTTACTCATGGCGGCTGGATCACCTTATTAATTGCCTCTGTGCTAATGTCGGTTATGGCTGTTTGGTTTTTGGCTAAGAAAATCCGTAATCGTTATGCGGATGTGGTTAAGCTGGCAGATCATCAGCAAAAACTGGTGGATTTGAGTAACGACGAATCAATTCCTAAATATGCCACGCATTTGGTATATATGACAGGAGCTAATAATCCGGAAGAGATTGAATCGAAAGTGATCTATTCCATTTTACAAAAACGTCCTAAACGTGCCGATATTTACTGGTTTGTGCATGTGGATGTGATGGATGAACCATATCGTATGGATTATAAAGTAACGCATGTAGCGGCCGATGATATTATCCGTGTGGATTTCAGATTAGGATTCAGAGTAGCGCCACGTGTCAATTTAATGTTTAGAAAAGTAGTAGAGGATTTGGTGAAGAACAAAGAAGTGGATATTACCAGTCGTTACGAATCCTTAAACAAAAACAATATCATTGGTGATTTTAAATTTGTGGTGATTGAGAAATTCCTGTCTTACGAAAACGAGTTACCATTGTTTGAGAAGATCATTTTAAATACGTACTTCTTCTTAAAACGCTTCAGCTTAAGTGAAGCCAAAGCCTTTGGATTAGACAGTAGTTCGGTAAAAATCGAGAAATTTCCAATGATCATTAACCCTCCTAAGGATATTAATTTGCACCGCATCAATTAATAGCCGCTTAACCCGGTTACGCATAAAATTTAGTGTAAGTGGTCATATAAATTTGTTAAACAGTCTTTATTAGGTAAAAATGGTTTTACATTTGATAAAACTATTTTTTATGCAATTAACTATTTCTAATGTTTCTAAAACGTATGCTAACGGCTTAAAAGCCTTATCAGATGTCAATTTAACCATCGCTCCGGGCATGTTTGGTTTATTGGGCCCTAATGGTGCCGGAAAATCAACCTTAATGAGAACCATCGCTACCTTGCAGGATCCTGATTCGGGGAGCATTATGTTGGGAGATATTGATGTGATTAAGCAGAAAGAAGAATTACGAAAGGTATTGGGGTATCTGCCTCAGGATTTTGGCTTTTACCCAAAAGTAAATGCCGAAGATATGTTGCATCATTTTG
>JACQAK010000220.1 GCA_016194985.1 Bacteroidota bacterium | reverse complement strand
CTTTAATGCATTATAAGAGCGCTGTGCGCTATTTGCAGCAAAATACGGAAGATATTGCTGCCACAGGTGGAACCAATTGGCAAAAATATTTACCGCCGAGATTTCAAAAACGCATTTTTTACCCGGAAATATGGACTGAGCAGGAACATGAAGACTGGGGCAAAGGCTGGGTAGAAACCAATGTTTTTAGAGCGGGAAAGTAATTACACAATAAAGCATACATTTAGGCGTTATTATCATATTGAAAAAAGTACTGTCATACCTTTTAGTTTTTGTCGCCGGTAGCGCATTTACCCAAATTGGCGGCACAAAGACATTTAGCTTTCTGGATTTGCCGGTGCCGGCACGTTCTAATGCTTTGGGCGGCGCAAGCATCGCTATTTGGGATAAAGATGTTAATCTTGGGTATGCTAATCCGGCTTTATTAAACCCAAACAACTCCAAGCAATTGTCGTTTAATGTTGTAAAATTTGTTTCAGATTTAAGTTATGGGAATTTTTTATATGCTCATCAGCTGAAAAAGTACGGGACTTTAGGCGTAGGCTTGCAGTTTTTTAACTATGGTAAATTTGACGGGAGAGATGAATATGATGTGGGAACTGGTGTTTTTAACGCCGCTGATTATTCGTTAAATATGTCTTTTGCCAAAACCTTAACCAAAGACAGTTCCTTGTCGTTAGGTGTGGCTTTAAAAACGATTTATTCTCATTATGACATTTATAATTCCTTTGGTAATGTAGTAGATGTTGGCCTTACCTACCATAATAAAAAACAGTTTACTGCATCTATTGTGGCCAAAAACTATGGCAGACAATGGAAACCCTATTCTGAAAATGGCCCGAAAGAAAATCTCCCTAAAAATGTTCAGATCGCTTTCAGTAAAAAGATCCCTAAGGCACCGTTCAGGGTTATTTTTCAGTATGATCAACTGCTAAAGTGGGATCTCACCTACGTTAATCCTCAGGATCAGTCGAGTGATATAGATCCTTTTACTAATAAGCCCATTGTAAAAACAGATAAGCAAAAACGAAATGATAAGATGAAAGCCGGATTGGACAAATTTGGAAGACATTTGACTATAGGAACAGAGATTATATTGGGAAAAAATTTCATGATCAGAGTGGCTTATAATTTCAGAAAGGGCAAAGAAATGGCTTTACCGGATGTTAAAAAAGCAAATGGATTATCACTTGGTTTTGGTCTCAAAGTATATAAATTCCATCTGGATTATGCATATTCTAAGTATGCATTAACCGGGAACTCTCATACATTTGGTATTACTACCAATCTTAATTACTTTAAAAAGACTAATTAATCTCTCTTTATTGTCCTGTTCTCTCAATTTATTGCCGTAAATTTACGGCATGAAGAGTTTCAATGTTCGTGTATATGGAATTTTAATACATGATAATAAAGTATTAGTTTCAGACGAATATATAAAGGGGATGAACATTACTAAATTACCGGGCGGTGGTTTAGAATTTGGAGAAGGAACTATTGATTGTGTTATACGGGAATTTAAGGAAGAATTAAATTTAGATATAGAAGTCGTTTCTCATTTTTACACCACAGATTTTTTTGTCAATTCTGCATTTAGCGTCAATAATCAGGTTATCAGTATTTATTACACCGTGAAGGCAAAAGGAGATTTTGATTTTCCCGTAACCGATAAGCCCTTTAATTTTCCTAAGAAAAAAGAAGGAGCGCAGGCTTTACGATGGGTGGCGTTAAATAAAATTTCGGAACATGATTTTACGTTCATTATTGATAAACGTATTGGCGAGATGCTAAATAACAATTGGAAATAAAATTACTTCAAATCCAGTTCAGGCTCACTGGCACCTTCATTCAGATTTGTAGTTGCATTAATGGTTGGTAAGACTTCTGCTTTTATTTTTCGTTTCTTTTTCTTTCTTTCCGGAGACTGAACGCTTTCCTTTTTTGTTTCGGAAACCATCACTGTAGGTTCTTTAGGTTTTATTTCTATTACTTTAGCTACCTCCGGTTTTTTAACTTCGTGAGTAACGGGAGTTGTATTTGCTGTTGTGGTTAAATTGGCAGTGCTTGAAGGAGAACTACCAGAGGTTTCGGCTATTTTAATTTCTTTTTTCTCTATAGGTTTGGATACTTTTTTAGTAACAACGGGTTCCGGCTTTTTAATATTACCGGGGTTGGCTACTAAAGGGATCTCTTTATCAATGGCTTCTTTTTTCTTGAAATCAACAAAGCTAAAAAGCATGGCAGATAATCCCCCAATTAAAATAATGAATAATACAGGAACAATGATAGAACGGCTGATGCTTAAATTAAATTTAGGCATATAGCTACCAATATCAACAGTAGATCGGGAATCAGCTTTTGCCAATTGATCAAATTTATCCCACATTGCCTCGTTATATTCCGATTCGGCATCCTGCATCAACATTCTTATTTGACGCTCATCTAACTCGTAACTAAACTGGCTGCTCATCGTTACTTAGTTTTAGGTTATGTTCAATCGTTTTCTGTAAATTAAACCGTGCTTTCTCTAAATTGGATTTAATGCTTTGTTCGCTTGTATCCAGTAATTCAGAGGCCTGAGCTAAGGTGAAATTATCTATCACATGTAAATTAAATACCAAACGTTGAGAAGGGACTAATGCCTGAATTGATTTTAATAGTACGGTTTGATCAATGTTTTTGAGATCAATGAATTTGCTGTCTAAAAACAGATCATATGTTTTTTCTTTGTATTCAACAGCTTTTACCGTGCTGGCTACATAGTATTCATTTCTGATATTCTTGAGATAAGTTACGGTAAATGAAATAAATTCATTTTTGATAAATTCCTCTAGTGTTAGTGTGTTTTGAGATTTAAAGTGACCTAATTTCGAAAAAACATGGGCAAAGCCATTTAACAGGACCTGTTCTGCCTGAGTCGCATTTTTTGAATAACGTAAAGAGATGTAGGATAATTTACTAAAATAAGTCTCGAAAAACTGCTTTTTTGCAGTTTTGTCGTTTTTCAGGCAGGCCGATATCAGTTCAGCTTGGGACATAAATTAGGTTTCTCGCTAATTTATACACAATTAATGAACAAATGGTTACGTTTTATTTAAATAATTTCACTCTGTCGGTATAATTGATCGGATATTTCTTTTTTACATAGAATTTTCCGGCTTTTAAATCGCCTTTTACCTCAATTTTACCAAGGTTTTCAAGGTTTAGTAGCCTTAAAGCGTCAAGTGGGTTTAAATCCGATAAATTGGAGTTTAATTTAAAGGCATATACCTTTTCGGTTTTGGCATTTAAGCGAACCCGTTTACTCAATTTTGCTTTTCCCAGTCGTATTCCACTAAAAACAATCTCAAATTCTGAGGGATAGATCGAGAAACCTACTGAATTTGGATTGTCAATTTTTAATTGTATTTCTGCTTCAATTTTTTCTGTGGTTAATTTATTCATATAAAAGCCTTCAACACTGGTTACCTTAATTTCTTTAAATTCTCTACATGAAAACAGGAACAAGGAGGCTAAGATAATAACTAGTTTAAATTTCATTTCAATAGGTATAATTCGGATTATGTAATAAGTTACAAATAAACTAAAATGCTTAATACCCAAGGTGGTTTTTATACTATTTTATGTTTTTTATGATAGAATAGCTACCTTCGGTTGGTATGCCTGCTATTGCAACACATAATTTTATTGTATACAAATCTTCTGCTGGAAGCGGTAAAACGTTTACACTCGTTAAAGAATATTTGAAACTGGCATTAGTGGATAAGCATCATCTCACAAAAGCCTACAAAGGTATTTTGGCTATTACGTTTACCAATAAAGCCGCTTCGGAAATGAAGTGGCGGATTATCAAAGCGCTTAAGGAAATCAGCCTGGAGTCGAATGATATGTTGAGTAAGCTGATTGCAGATGAATTAAGTATTTCTCAATCAGAGCTGAAATTAAGAGCAGAAATTGTATTGACAGATATTCTGCATAACTATTCTGATTTTTCTATTGGAACTATTGATAGCTTTACACACCGCATTATCAGAACCTTTGCGTTGGACCTGAAACTGCCCCTCAATTTTCAAATTGAAACCGATTCAGATTTAGTGTTCAGAAAAGTAATTTCTGCACTTATTAATAATCTGGGGAAGGATAAATTAGTTACAGACTACCTCGTTCAATTTTCGCTGGCACAAATCGAAGACAATAAGAACTGGGATCCCGAACAAACATTAATTGATTTTATTAAGGAAATTAATAAAGAAGGGGTGGGCGATTTGATCAATCAATTAAACCGATTTGATATTTCTGATTTTGAAAGGATCAAAAAACAATTGAAGTCGGTTACTAAAGAGTTTGAAACCTTTCTGAAATCCAACGGAGAAAAGGCTTTGGAGCTCATTCATAAAAAACAGTTAACGGCCAATGCCTTTGCCAGTGGTAATTCCGGTATTTATAATTTTTATGTAAAGCTGGCAACCTTAAAAGCCACTTCCGAAAGTGAGTTGTTTGGCGCTAATGTTATTAAAACATTGGAGAATGATAAATGGTACGGAGGAAAAGCAAGCCAAGATGAGAAAGCAGGGATCGATAGTATAAAATCGGAACTGGAACATATTGCAAAAACGGTTTTGGAGTACCTGCAAAAAAATGAACAACGGTATAATGTATTTAGCCTGATCTACAAAAATATTTATGCCATGGGTCTGGTAAATGAATTAGCCAAACTGACTAACGAATATAAGGCAGATGAAAATATTTTATTTATTTCGGAATTCAACGAACGGATTTCGGAAGTCGTCAATAATGAGCCAACACCTTTTATTTTTGAGCGTTTAGGAGATAAGTATAAACATTTTTTATTGGACGAATTTCAGGATACATCAGCCATGCAGTGGCAAAATATGTTGCCGTTGATCGATAATTCTTTAGGAAATGCACACTTGAATTTAATTGTTGGAGATGGAAAGCAATCCATCTATCGATGGAGGAATGCTGATGTAGAACAGTTTGTGAATTTGCCTTATGTAAATGCGGTTGATAAAAATGAATTGTTGATAGAACGCGAAGACTCGTTGATCAGGAATTTTGAGGGAAGGGTATTGGATAAAAATTACAGGAGCGAGAGTACTATCGTTAAATTCAATAATCATTTATTTGAATACCTGTCGGATACTGTTTTGAATGAGGAACTGAAAAAAATCTATCACCATCAAAAACAGGACTACAAACCGGATGATTCAGGTTATGTAAGCCTTGCTTTTCCGGAAGCCGGAGATGATGATGCAGATACGGTTAATACACGCTTTATTTTACAGTATATTCAACAGGCCATTGCTGATGATTATTATTACAGCGATGTGTGTATTATTGTAAGGCAAAACCGTCATGGGAATACTGTTGCTAATTTCTTAATTGAAAATGGTATTCCTGTTGTATCAAATGAGTCCTTATTATTGAGTCGTGCGAAAGAGATTACGATTATCCTGGCTTTCCTGAAATACATTTCTAATCAAAAGGATCTGGTGTCTGCATCTGCTATTATTAATTATTTATTGGATAAAGGATTTTGCAGTGAGGAACAATGTGTTGCTTTCTTAAGAGACTTGAATACCTCTAAAACTAAGACCTTGTTTGATATTCTGAACGAATGTAAACTACGGGTTAATATTTTAAAATTGACGGCTTCTAATTTATTTGAAAGTTGTCTGGAAATTGTGAGCACTTTGAATTTGAATGAAAGTAACCCGCAGTATGTACGTTTCTTTTTGGATGAAGTGCTGGCTTTTTTGCAGGGCAATACTTCCAATATTTCGTTGTTTCTGGATTGGTGGGAGAGACGTGAGGACAAGGCTTCCGTTATTATTCCGGAGGGTATCGATGCGGTGAATATTATGACCATTCATGCATCCAAGGGATTGGAATTTCCGGTGGTGATCACACCCTTTCTGGCATGGGATATTGAAAAGCCACAATCCATTTGGGTTGATATAGAGGAAGAGGGAGTGGAGCTACCGGTAGCATTGATTAACACGACTAAAGCAGCAGATAATACAGTTTATAAGCCTTTGGCAGAAAGGGAACGTCAGCAACAAACGCTGGATAGTTTAAATCTCCTGTATGTTGATTTTACAAGGGCCGTCAACAGGCTACATATTATTTCCCCGCAATTGAAGAAGAAGAGTGCTAAGAACTGCCACACCTGGCTCACTGATTTTGCGGGTACACAGGCAGAGTTTGATTCAGAACACCAATTGTTGGAGTTTGGTGCTTTAACCAAAAAAAAGACATCATCTCATCATAAGAAAGGATTGGAGCAATTGCATATCAGCGAATTGTCGTTTAATCATAATTCTGATGTGGTTCAAATAAAGGGTGCTTCGGGGTATCATGCGAATGAGGAGGTTACCAAAGCCCGTGAATATGGTATTTTGGTACATTACATCTTATCTAAAATTAAAAGCAGGGAAGATGTGGAGGAAGTGATCATGAATTCCGTATTGGCAGGAGACATTACAAAAGAAGAGTCGGAAACCATGCTTGTAGAAATTAAACAGTTGTTATCTATTCCCTCCATTGCCTCTTATTTTGATAAAGGGGTACAGGTAAAAAATGAGCTGGAAATACTGACCGCCAGCGGAGAAATATTGCGCCCTGATAGAGTAGTGATTATAGACCATCATGCTATTGTAATTGACTACAAAACCGGAAAGAAAAATGCTCAAAAGTACCATGCTCAAATGCGTGATTATGAATTTGCCTTAAAGAGTTTGGGATATTCTTCTGTAAAGAAACTGTTGTTGTATATACAGGAACAGGAAGTTGAAGTTTTAAATTGATATTCTTATGCCATTCTTGATTATCAGAGGAAAGGCAACACGTTAAAGTTGCCTTAGTCAGGTTGTAAATACCCACCAGTACGGATACAAAATACCTTCTACAGGGTAAATAGCGGATGAGTTTTTTCAATAATTTTGATGGCAAAACAATTTTTACAAACTATTCAAACTATCATCAGCATGAAAAAAATATTTACTATTCTCACCGGTATAGTTGCTATTTGTGTGGTAAAACAAGCTCAAGCCCAGGCTCCTGGCATTGTATGGTCAAATGTAGCAACTTCTTATATTGGTTATGGTCTTTGTGCCAACACAACAAACGATGGGG
>JACQAK010000227.1 GCA_016194985.1 Bacteroidota bacterium | reverse complement strand
GGTAGCAGGTCTTACATATCCAAGCGCTTGAGCATCGGCATTGGTTAATTCTGCTTTATAGGTATATGAAGTAGCGGCATTATGTTTAGCAGCTAAAACAGCGGGTCTCCAATCGGCGGCTTTACCAATAGGGAAGTTAAGGGTACGGGATCCATTTAGCGCCATATCATAGTTCATTGGTCCGTTAATATAACTGGTGCTATTTCCAATAGTAGTTGTAGCAGCATCATTCATATTAAGGATGTTGGAAGATGTTGTGTTGATAACTCCTTGTGTTAAAGTTAAAGCAGAAGAAATATTAATTCTTGTATTAAGAGTTACACTATTTGCCGTTTTATTCATCACAAGTCTTGTAAATACAGGATTGGCAACACTACCTGATTTATTAATTGTTTGAGCTGACCCTCCGTTAAATGTAGAAATTCCTGATCCGCCTGTACCAAATGTAATGGTATAGGTAGTTGGAGCAGAAATAGTAACATTGCCTGCATAAGTGCAATTAGTATTATAGCTTGGCGCTAAAACGCCCACATTGCTTTGAACAAATGTTACATCGCCATTATAGTTATCAGCTGTTGTATTTGCCATACGGAAATAATTGGCAGCACTACTATTTGTAATAGAGGTTACACCATTAAAAATATTAGCTCCTACACAGGCATTATCTGTTGCTCCGTTTTTTTGAATAGTAGCAGCGCCGTTATAGGTTGCGCCATTTAAATACACTTGAGGGAAATTAATGGTTACATCACCATTAAATGTATTAGTTGGCCCTGAAATAATTGTTGCAGTTCCGGTTAATTGAGATAACGTTTGGGAGGTGCTTCCTAATTGTGTGTAGCGAATCAATGATAATGTTCCTCCTGTAAATCCACCAGCTCCAAGGCTAATTGATTTTGAGCTTGACATAGTGGATGTAGCTGTCGCACCTGTATTGAAATAAATACCACCACTTGCTCCTGCACCAGTATTGGTAAGAACGATGTTGCCATTATAATAAGAGGTACCTGTTGTTCCTAGTTGTATTTGCGTAGAAGGATGATTATTGGTTAAGTTTACAATCACATTTCCGTTGTAAGTAGCAACACAGTTGGAACCTGTAATAATTCTATAATCACTTCGTAAAGTTCCCGAAGTATTAATTGTTAAATCTCCGTCAAATCTTACATTTGAATTTGCGCTTTCTGCTATTAGATAAGACCATGTGTCGGCTCCTCCGGTTTTTGCTGAGTTAAGTGTTGTGCTCTGAGCAAATGTAGTTGTTTGCCCGGAATGGTTATGTGCAAAATAAATGCGATAACTACCTGTGTTATTAAATGTGGTAATACCGTTAAACTGATCAGCTGTACCATTACCTGTCAGTAAATAACCTGAACCTGTATTGTTAATAGTGGTGGTTCCATTAAAAATATTACCGCCGGTACCGGCGTTGTCTGTAGCACCATTTTTTTGAATAGTAGCTAAGCCATTGTAAGTTGTGCCGTTCAAATATACCTGAGGGAAGTTGAAGTTTACATCTCCATCAAATCTAGAAGCAGGACCTAATATAAGAGCCGCTGTTCCGGTTGTTTGAGGTAAGCTTTGTGCAGTTGAACTTACCTGAGTGAAACGTAATAATGAAAGAGTACCTCCAACAAAACCACCAGCACCTAAGGAGATAGTTTTTGATGCTGCCAGTGTTGATGTTGCAGAAGCAGCCGGATTAAAATACACACCATTGGCATTACCAGTGTTATTTACAGAAATATTACCGTTGTAATAAGATGTACCTGTGTTACCAAATGTTACCTGAGTATTTGTATTGGTGTTTGTTAAGTTCAGATTAAGATTTCCGTTGTAAGTTGCAATACAAGCACCGCCTGCAATAGTTCTCATATCACTTCTAACACTTCCCGAAATATTAATATTCAAATCTGCGTCAAATCTAACATGAGTATTAGAAGCTTCTCCTATTAAATAAGACCACTGAATAGCTCCTCCAGTTTTTGCAGCGTTTAATGTTGTGGTTTGCGCAAAGGTTGTAGTTTGCCCATTGTGATTATAAGCAAAATATATAGCATTACTTCCTGTATTATTAAATGTTGTAACCCCATTAAATTGGTCAGGAAATCCATTACCTGTCATCAAATAACCTGATCCTGAGTTTGTGATAGTGGTTGTGGCGTTAAAAACATTTCCTCCGGTACCAGCATTGTCCGTTGCACTATTTTTTTGAATTGTAGCTACTCCATTGTAGGTTGTTCCATTTAAATAGACTTGAGGGAAATTAAAATTCACATCTCCATCAAATCGGGAAGTAGGACCTAATGTTAATATACCTGTTCCGGATGTTTGTACTAAACTTTGAGCAGTAGGGCCTAGTTGGGTAAATTGTCTTAATAATAAAGTTCCCGAATTAAATCCGGTAGCTCCAATGGTAATTGTTTTTCCTGTAACTAATGTTGAAGTGGCAGTTGTGTTGCCATAGCAGAATTGAACTCCCAGTCCGTTAACATTCGTTACAACAATATTATCATTAAATATAGTACCGGTTGAATATCCTGAAACATAAATCCCATAACTAGAGTTACTAGGAGCGTTATTAAAAGTAGTTACACCTCCAAATGTATTATTTGCACTATTATGTGCAATATACATGTGGTTTGATCCTAAATTGTTAAACGTTGCAGTACTCATAAAGGCATCTATATTTCCATTCCCAAGAAGAATCCGTCCGCTACCTGTATTTGTAATAGTTGAAGCTCCTACAAATGTATTTGCTCCGTTGCTGTCATCATCTATAGCACCATTTTTTGTACAATTCGTAGTGCCATTAAAGACACAGCCGTTAAAATATAATCTGGGACTAACAGATGTTACATTGCCACCTAATGAAGATGACGGGCCATACTGCAGATAGGAAGCCGTAGACGTTAAGGTTAAAGAGATAGGGGCATTTCCTAGTTGAGTAAATTGTTTTAAAATTAAATAGCCTGCATTTAATCCTGCCGACCCGGCAGCAATTGTTTTAGTTGCTGCTAAAGTAGATGTTGCAGTAGCATTGGCAGCGCAAAAAGCAATACCTTGTGCACTACCTGTTGTGTTTACGTAAATATTACCATTAAACATATTACCAACAGAGTTATATGCCGGCAAAATACGCTCTGAACCATTATTTGTAAATGTAACATCATCATTAAAAATATCCGGTGACCCATTCCCGAGCAGGAGATATCCGGAAGTATTATTAACAAATGTGGATGTGGAATTAAAAATATTTCCCCCGGTCCAGGCATCATTGGTAGGGCCATTTTTAGTAATGCTAACAACCCCATTAAAAGTAGACGTAAGCACATTATTTATACGTTGTGCATCTACTGTTAAGTTACCACCAATAGTTGAGTTTGGTCCAATTTGCAAATAATTTGAGCCAACAGGAAGAGTCAGGCTAATTGGAGCACTACCTAATTGAGTAAATCGTTGAAGGATTAAATAACCGGAGGTAAACCCTGCCCCACCTATTTGAATAGTTTTAGTAGCTGCTAAAGTGGATGTGCCTAAAGCACCTGGTCCAAAAGTAATACCTATTGAAGTACCTGTTGAATTAACAGTAATATTACCATTGAACATATTACCTGTTGAATTATAACTTGGTGCAATGTAATTGGAGCCGGAACTTGTAAATGTTACATCTCCATTAAAAATATCCGGATTAGAAGTGCCTAATAATATATAACCGGTTCCTGAGTTTGTAATTGTTGCAGTAGAAGCAAATGTGTTTCCTCCGGTCCATTGATCATTAGCTGCTCCATTTTTAGTTATATCCGTTGTTCCATTGAAAGTAGATGTAATAATGTTATTTATACTTGGTGCTACAGCTGTTAAATTACCTCCTATTGTTGATAATGGGCCAATGTATAAATAGTTTGACGTGGCAGCCAAATTTAAATTCATTGGAGCATTACCTAATTGTGTAAAGCGTTGTAATAATAGATACCCTTTATCATACGTTCCGGTATTTATGGTTTTAGTAGCAGCTAACGTGGCAGTAGCGGTTGCTCCCCCACAAAAATGAATACCCGTAGAACTTCCTGTTGAATTAAGGGTAATGTTTCCATTAAATAAATTTCCTTGTGTATTCCAGGCTGGTAATATTCTCTCAGATCCATTGTTTGTAAATGTTACGTCAGAATTCCATGTGTCAGGTAGAGACCATCCAAAACCAAAATATCCGGCACCAGTGTTTGTGATAGTTGTTGTTCCATTAAATATATTTCCTCCCGGATTTGCATCGCTAGATGCCCCTGTTTTAGTAGCATTTAAGGTGCCGTTAAATGTAGAAGACGAAAAATAATATGAAGGACTTGTGGTTGTAATATTTCCACCAAATATAGAGGATCTAAAATAAAGGGTAGTAGACGTTCCTGTTAAAGGAAGATTAACCGGAGCTGAACCTAATTGAGTGAAGCTTCCAAAATATAAGAAACCGTTATTAAAACCTGCGCTACCAACAATAATGGTTTTTCCCGAAGCCAGAGTAGGGGTTCCTGTTCCGTTTTGATAACCTAAATAAATACCACCAGTACCGGTTGAGGTAACAGTAATGTCATCATTAAACAGATCGTTAGAATTGTATCCTAGCATGAAGTAACCTGAACTACTTTGCTGATTAATGGTTAATGGTGCGTTAAAAATATTTTGATTTCCATTGTTATGATTTGAAGTTCCTCCTGTTTTGGTAAACACAGTAGCTCCGTTAAATGTACCTCCTTGTATATAAATATCTGGAGATGTTACCGTGAGGGGACCGCCAATTGTACTTACGATATTTGGTCTTAGTATTTGAAAGTAAGCAGTTCCTGTTAAAGTGAGATTAATGGCAGCATTACCTAGTTGTGTAAAGCTTCCTAATTGTAAATAACCGGAACTATAACCAGCAGGCCCTATTGATATAGTTTTTCCTGCTGCTAATACCGGAGCGCCGGTCCCTCCTGACCATCCTAATGAAATACCTGAAGATGCTCCTGTACTTGTTACGGTAACATTGTCGTTAAATTGATCAGCGGAATTATAGCTTAATAAAATATAGCCGCCTCCATTTTGATTATTTAGCTCAAGCGTAGAGTTGAAAATGTTTTGATAACCACTGTTATGATTTCCTGTTCCTCCACCTGTTTTTGTGAACACTACCGGCCCATTATACGTTCCTCCCTGAGGGTAGATATCTGGTGTTGTTATGTTTACAGATCCATTAAATATATTACTATTAAGTATAACATTACTTGTTCCTGTTGTGGTTAGATTTATATTACTTGCCGCTGCTGTTTGTATTTTTAAGAGTTGTAAATATCCGGAAGAGAATGTTCCGTTTACTAAGATACTTTTACCTGCAGCTAAATTAATAAGCGGAAAAGTGCCAGACCATCCAAGGGCAATACCGGATGCGTTAGTAGTTCCACTTTGGCTTACATAAATATTCCCATTGAATTGACTGGTGCAATTATTATTAAAAATAATTCTTCCGCCAGTTGTTGAAGTGTTATTTGCATAAACATCAGAATTATAGGTATCACCTGTTCCATTAGCAAAACCAAAGTATCCATTACTTGAATTGTTAATAGTTAAAACATCATTATATACATTACCACCAGATGACCAGTTGTTCATAATAGTTCCACTTACACTATAGTTAACAGCAGCAGCAAAAGTTGATGTTTGAGCTGTAATTATACCGGCATTTACAGTTAAAGCACCATTAATAGTGGAGCCATAAATGTTTACTGCTCCTGCGCTGCCTGGTGATAAGTTGAGTGCCGTTGATCCTGTTTGAGAAATATTATATAAGTTTAATGCTGCGCCTGCAAAGGTTCCGCAAGTTATGCCAATTCCGGTATTTAAATTTACCACACCAACTCTGCCAATTTGAATTAATCCGTTACTTGCAGTATTATTAATTGTAACATTCGCATTAAATGCTACATTTCTTTGATAACCAATATATAAGCCACCGGTATTGGTAGTATTGAATGTTGTTGCTGCATTAAATGTTTCATTTCTTCCTGCTGCACCATTTGTTAATAATAAATATCCTGTTCCCGCATTTGTAATAGAAGTTACTCCATTGAACACATTATTTCCATTTGACTGAATATTATTTCCACTATTTTTTGTAACAGATATGCTACCATTAAACGTGCTACCGTTAAAATAAACATCACTTACATTAGCAGTAATATTTGCACCAAAGGTGGTTCCGGCAAAGGTTAATGATGTGGCAGTAGAATTGAATGTGCCATTATTACAACTACCTCCGTTACAGGCAACTACACCTGTTGTATTCAATGTGAATGCATTTAGGTTAAGTACCCCACTCGTTATGGTTAAATTGGTAATGGTGGTATTACCAGCCAAAACACAATTATTGGCGCCTGTAACAATAGTTACATTATCTGCGGCACCGGGAATCCCGTTCGGAGTCCAGTTAGTACCTGTATTCCAATTAGTTGAGGTTGCTCCATTCCAAACATATGATGTTTGAGCAATTGAACATTTTAATAATAAAATGAGAATTAGGAGTAAAAATGATTTTTTCATAGTGTTAAAATTTCAACTTAAATATAAATCAATAATCTTGCCTATGTAAGAAAAATAGGTGAAATTGATATTTTTTGTTAAAATTTTAACAAATTCTCATTCTGATTAAGTGAAAATTGTTAAAAACTGCCCTAAATTGTTAAAAACCAGAAATGTAAAAAAATGATGATACGAAATTTTTTATCGATCAAATATTAAAATCGTTAGATGATTTTTAAAGAAACGGAGAATGAGGAAATTGTATCTTCCTGTATTTAACAAAACCTTTTTTAAAAAGGTTTTGTTCTGGCATTTTTTTCAGCAATTCTACGGAGATTTTCCTGACGTCGTTTTCCTCCCAGATTCACTTTTTTATTTTTTTCTTTTTTCTCATGAAATGCTCCGGTTGGAGTAACATGTTTTGGAATTTTTTTCAAAGATTTATCACGGGTAACAGGTTTTTCATCCTGGGTAAGATTTTCAGATATTTCAACTGCTTCGGGCAAATCCAATACCTCGATTTTTTTCTTCATCAGGGTTTCTATTTCTTTTTGAATAGCTGCGTTGGCTTTGGTAATGAAACTTATAGCAACTCCTGTTTTATCTGCACGCCCGGTTCTTCCTATCCGATGAATGTATGCACTTGCTTCTTTAGCCGGCATATCAAAATTAATAACATGGCTTACATCTTTAAGATCCAAACCACGGGCAATAACATCGGTGGCAATTAATAAACGATGTGTTCCTTCATCAAATTTTTTAACGGCACTAAAGCGTTGGGGTTGAGATTTGTTGGAGTGAATCACACCAATATCTTCTGCAAATTCACCTTCTAGTTCTTTATAGATTTCATCTGCTATTTTCTTGTTTTTTACAAACAATAAGACTTTGCTGAAATTTTTTTCTGTTTGTAGTAAATATTCCAACAAATTTACTTTCGTGTAGAAATTAGGGACATGATATGCTTGTTGAATGATTTTTTCCAAAGGAGTACCTCTGCTGATCAACTCTATATATTCCGGTTTTTTAAAATATGTTTCGATCATCATTTCAACATCTTCGTTTAAAGTGGCCGAAAACATCAGGTTTTGTCGCTTTTCAGGAAGTATATCCAGAATTTTAATGAGTTGTGAGCGGAATCCTAAATTCAGCATTTCATCCACTTCATCAATTACTAGTTTTTGAATACTGTTGAATTGTAAGGTTCTGCTGAGTGTTAAATCTATAAGTCTTCCGGGTGTAGCAACTAAAATATCAACGCCGTCATATACTTTTTGTTTTTGAATATTGATATTTCCGCCTCCATAAACGCCTACGCATCTGGCCTGCATATAGGCAGATAATTTAGCAACTTCATCCACAACCTGAACAACTAACTCACGCGTAGGAACTACAATCAACACTCGTGGCTGACGTTGAACGGAATAGCTTAGCTGTCGTAAAATGGGAAGTAAGTAAGCAAAAGTTTTTCCTGTTCCTGTTTGGGCAATACCCACGGCATCTTTGCCCGACATAATTACGGGAAATGCTTTTTCCTGAATAGGTGTGGGTTTTTCAAAGCCGATATCGCTTAAAGCATTTAATAATGGTTTGGTAAGGTTAAGGTCTTTAAACGTAGTCATTGCTTGATAATTTTGGCAAAGATACGTTAAAATAATTAGTCTCGCAGATTTGAACAATAAAGCATTTTCGCACAATGATGAGGGTTTGTTTTATGATCAGGGCGTTTCTGCCAGTGGGCGGATCAGGCTGTCGTTTCAATCTTTTTGCAAGAGACAGGCAAAAAGGATTTTCATTGCAATATCTAACGCTG
>JACQAK010000226.1 GCA_016194985.1 Bacteroidota bacterium | reverse complement strand
GGAAGTGAGAGAATTACAGGCGGTTAAAGGCTACAATGTCATCAACGTGGAGCTGCAAAATGTGGCCAACGAAATTTATTATATCTCTGTTTATGATAAAACCGGAATCCAAAAAATTGTCTCCAAAAAAATTGTGATAACCGATTTATCCAAGTAATTTCTCCAAAAAAACAAAAAGGTATTTTTTTTGTAAAAACTTACTTTTACATGTCAGATTTCGATTAATCTATCCTTTTTCACGATTTTAGTGTGTTTTTTAACTATTTACAAAGCAAAGATTTGTAATATGATACCCTTTTATTTGTATTTTCGCGGAAAAAATAATAAAGTCCTCATTAACAAACACATACAATATCAAATAGAATAATTTTTTTATGAAATCTTACATTGTACTTTTATTGATACTTATATCAGCGACGTTATCGTCACAGAATGTGGGCATCAGTGCCACAAGTAGCTTTACGCCAAACGCAAGTGCCATGTTAGACATTGATGTATCGTCACTGGGAGCAAGCGCTAAAAAAGGATTATTAATTCCGCGTCTGGCCGTTGCATCGGCAACAGATATTACAACTATTCCTTCTCCTGTAACCTCTTTGTTGATTTATAATACCACCGCCGCAAGTTCCGGTACCAACGCAGTATCCCCGGGATTTTATTACTGGGATGGAACCAAATGGGCCACTGTAGGCAGCGGAAATTACTGGTCGACCTTAGGTAACGCAGGAACTGTTGACGGAACAAATTTTATTGGAACAACAGATAATATTCCTTTTAACATACGGGTTAATAATAATAAAGCCGGAAGAATTGATGTTGTTGGTAATTCCTTTTTTGGTTATCAATCAGGAAATGTAAATACGGCATCCTACAATAGTGGTTATGGGTATCAGGCTCTTTTTAAAAACACTTCCGGTGATTTTAATACGGCTTCCGGAAACACAGCATTATACTCTGTTACTACCGCCAGTTACAACACAGCCCATGGTGCCGGAGCATTATATACCGCAACATCGGGCTCTAATACGGCAACAGGAGCATATGCTCTTTACTCTAATTCAACCGGTACACTAAATACGGCTAATGGTGCTTTTGCTCTTCAGAATAATACCACAGGGAGTTTTAATACCGCTCAGGGTGCTTATGCTTTATATTCTACTACAGGGAGTTCCAATACCGCGGTAGGTGCCTATGCTCTTTATGCAAACAGTTCTGCTAATTTTAATACTGCTATTGGTTCTTATGCTCTTCGGTTTAATACTACAGGGGGATATAATACTGCTATTGGAACATCTGCTCTTCAAACAAATGTGGTGAGTCCATACAACACCGGGGTAGGTTATCAGGCTCTTAAAAGCAATACCGGTTCTGTGATATTAGGTTACAATACTGCGATTGGTTCCTTTGCACTACAAGCGAATACCTCAGGAAATGAAAATGCTTCCTCCGGATATGCTGCTAATTATTCAAATACATCCGGATCTTATAATACCGCCAGTGGCTCCAGTGCATTATATTCGAACTTGACAGGTAGTATGAATGTGGCTACCGGAGCATATGCTTTATATACAAGCACCAGCGGTTCAAATACTGCAACAGGAGCCTATGCCATGAATAAAAACACAGCAGGAATTTTAAATGTGGCTGAAGGAACAAATGCGTTATTCACCAATACAACCGGCAGTTTAAATGTGGCCATTGGGGCCAATGCCTTACAATTAAGCACAACATCCGGATCTAATACTGCGGTAGGAGCAAATGCCCTCAGTGCCAATACTACGGGCTCTTTAAATACTGCCATTGGCAATAATGCCGGAACTTCTATTACAACAAGCTCTAATAATATTGCCATCGGTTATAATGCACAGGTAGATGTTGCAGCAAATTCTAATCAGGTGAGAATCGGAGATCAAAATATAACGCTTGCTACCTGTAAGGTTGCTTTTACTACGTCATCCGATAGAAGATGGAAAGAAAATATTAAATCATCCGAATTAGGATTAGACTTTATAAAAAGCTTAAGACCTGTTTCTTACACAAGAATAAATGATATTCACAAAAAACTTGAGTTTGGATTCATTGCCCAGGAAATAGAAGAATCGCTACTTAAATTTGGCACCACTAATGCCGGCATTATTAGTAAAGACGATGCTGGTATGTATGGTGTACGGTATAATGATTTTATGGCGCCAATGGTTAAAGCCATACAGGAGCAGCAAGTAATTATAGACGAGCAAAAACAACGTATCGATAAACTAGAAGCTCTTATCAAAGAATTATCACTAAAGATCAATCATAAATAATTGCTTTTCATTTAGTGAATACCTTTTTACATACTGCTTTTAAGACCATACAAGCATTCATTATGATTGTATGTATTGGCATGTCTCCCGGTCTCTTATTTGGTCAGGGACTTGTAAATAACGGAGGAAGTATTGTTTTGGTTAGTAATTCCAATATCTATATTGCCGGTGGTTCTTCCGGAGATTATGTCAGCCAGGCATCAGGCTCTATTACGCCAAGTGCATCATCTACAATTACGTTGGAAGGTGACTGGACAAATAATTCTCCTAACGTTGCATTTACTGCCGACGGAGGCGGAGTTGTATTAGCAGGAAATGCTCAAAGTATCGGAGGCTCTGCCGCTACTGCTTTTTATAATCTATCTTTAGCCGGTAATGGCATAAAAACATTAGCCGTTAATTCAACTACTGTAGGTGGACAGGCTACCTTTACTGGTATTCTTTCTGTGGGGTCTTCAACGCTTGATCTCAATAGTAATCGTCTGGATATAACCAATAGTGCTGTGGGTGCTATCACACGTTCTTCTGGCTATATCATCAGCGAAACCAATGCCGCTGTCAATCCAAGCATCATCAGATGGTATCATCGTACGGTGGGGGGATCAAAAGTGTATCCGTTTGGGGTTAGTGGTTCTTATATTCCTTTTACGTTTAATATCACAACGGCTATGACCAATGCTGCAGCTTATGTGGATGTCTCTACCCGTACCTCTCCTTCTAATAATCAACCATGGGCAGGGCTTAGTAATGTGGCTGCCGTAAGTCACATGTATTCGCCTAATGTGCCCTATAATGACGGAACCATTCCTGCCGTGATTGACAGATGGTGGGATATTACCAATAGTCATCCGGTTACTGCCAATGCTACCTTTAGTTACAGGGGCTCTGAAAATACCTTAAATGCTTTATATTCTCCGGGATTCATCGGGGCTCAGTACTGGAACGGAACAGGATGGATGCCTGATAATGCAGTGATTGGAAATGCGGCTGTGGTAACTTCCGGAGTGGGTTCGGTGACGGCTTCTAATTTATCGACTTTCTGTCCATGGGTATTATCGGCAGTGTTATCGCCTTTGCCTGTAGAGTTAAGTAAACTGGAAGTGAATTGTGTGAATAATAGTATTGTGATTGACTGGTGTACGGCCTCGGAAAGCAACAATAGTTTTTTTACAGTGGAACAGTCTGTAAACGGTACTGATTTTAATGTGATTGGAAAAGTGTTTGGTAATGGTACTTCCAGCGAAAAGCATTGTTACCAGTATGTGTCTTCGTCTGTTGGCGATGTTAATTATTTTAGACTGGGACAAACGGATGGAAATGGAAGGGTAACTTATTCTAAAGTTATCATGACTGATGCTTGTGATAAAAAGAATGGCAGTGCTGTGATTGCTAATAACGGAACCAAACAGGTGGGTGTAATCCTGAGTGGAAGTGAGAGAATTACAGGCGGTTAAAGGCTACAATGTCATCAACGTGGAGCTGCAAAATGTGGCCAACGAAATTTATTATATCTCTGTTTATGATAAAACCGGAATCCAAAAAATTGTCTCCAAAAAAATTGTGATAACTAATTTGAATAACTAGTTATTCAATCATGACTGGTTTGCTGGTAATGATTCTGTTCTTATCTACCAAATTTACAATGTATGATCCCTCTGCTAAATCAGTAATTGACACACTGTTTTCCAAAGTTATATTTGTCATACGCTTAACCAATCTTCCTTGCATATCATATATCTCAATACTCAGCGAATTAGATATTTTGCAGTTGGTGATCCGAATATTTAATGATGTTGACGCAGGATTGGGGAATATGTTTAGTTGAGCTTCTTTACTTTTTGCAACGTCACCAACACTTGTCAAAATATTACTATGTCCATTAGCAAATACGTATTCTCCCAATTTTAAAGTATCCACCGTAACAAAACCGGCTTTAGGAGAAATTTTAAATTTTGTGTAATGAGATACCTCATGCCAATCATCGGCAGCATTTTTTCGGTATAATAATATAATGCTATCACCATTAACCACTGTTAAACAGGTATCCAAATAATTATTGCCTGACAGGGTTTTATTGCCATTATAATTTAAACGAAGCTTACTCACAAAACCCGGAGACAATAACCCATCAATCTTCCAGTAATGCTGTGAGTTCAATCTGGCATTGAAGATATTATTTTTGAAAGGATCAGGTGCCGCAAAATTATGTTCTATTCTTATATATGAAGAATCCTGACCCTTATCGGAAACAATACAGGTGGCATTTCCAAGAGTGTAAGTTATGCTGCTATTTGTTTTAACAGTCTTATATTCCGACGAAATAGCATCGCTTATTTTGGAGTCTACATTCATCCCCACAAATGATGGATAGATGCTAGTGCCAAGAGTAAATGATTGTGTAACACCCGACATATGAATCGTTTTTACTTCTTTAGCCCACGTATGATCCATAAACGTTAGTTCCAAAGGAACGTCAGAATAATAATTCGGAGCGCCAAATAATTTTTGTTTCACATACACAGTTGATGTATAAGCCCCTGTTAATCCTGATGTTTTCACAGAGTCGACAGAGAAATGGGGCCATCCACCATTTAATACCCAATTATCAAAAAAAGAAGTCAGATTCTGTCCGGACGATGCTTGTAACAGATCTCTGAACTCTATACTATTCATATTCTTGTAGGCTTTTTGTTGCAAAACATATTTTAATCCGGCAAAAAATGCAGCATCGCCCATGTAACTTCTTAAGGTGTGAGCCACATCTGCTCCTTTTTTATACACATGATCTCCGTATGTATATTCAAAAGGAATACCGGATATAGCTCTGAATCCGCCTTCTTTTAAATGAACAAATTTCACCAGATCATTATGAATTGTTTTTACCTCAGCCAGATATCTCGAGTAATTATATGTCCATTCTAAAAATAGTCGTTCGCTATAACTTGCCATACCTTCATTCAGCCACATATCTTCCTGAGTCTCACAGGTCATTAAATCTCCCCACCAATGATGTGATAATTCATGAGCCATTAATTCAGATTCATAAGTAACAGCGGTGGCGGCCTGCGGATAAGAGATATTAGTGGCGTGTTCCATTGCTCCACTATTAAATGGTACCAGACAATAGCCTACTCTATTCCATACATAAGGGCCATAATAATTTTCAAAACCTAACACTGCATTGGGTAGATGTACAAACCCATTTTTAAGGGCAGTTGTATCTGCTGCTCTTGCTGCCAAAACAACCGGTAAGTTGCCGTTAGCCGCATTGATATTCCAGTTAACCTGTGTATAATCTGCCACCGCTACAGAGGCTAAATAAGAAGGGATTTCTTTGTTCATCAACCAACGGCGCGTATGTGTACTTCCATTAACAACATCCGAGATTAAAGTTCCATTACAAAAAGCTGTTTTAGTAACATCGGTAGTGATATTAAATTCATACAACGACTTCTCTACAAAATTATCAAAGCATGGAAACCATACCCTGCCATAATTATGAGGTTTGGCTCCAAACCCAACACCCAGGTTATAGGCATAATTTCCGCTAAATGAAAAACCACCCCAGCCTGCCGGATCTCCCTGTGGTGTTCCATGATAATATACGGCTATCTGCGTTGTATCCGTAGTATTTAATAAACTCAACAGATTGACACGAAGCAAGGTATCATTATAGGTATAAGGGAGTAGGGTATTAGATTGGCTAATACTATCGATGGTCATTTTCAGTAAATCGAGGCTGATTTTAGTCTGTCCGTTTAATTTTGGGACAAAACGCACAACTGTATTACCCTTAATTTTCTGATTGGCAAAATCTGTAATATCCAGATTAATGGTATATTTTATTATGTCGATCGTATCACTTCTATGATTTTCGGGTGAATAATAAAGGGAAGATGTTGCCAAAGAGGATTTATGAGTTTGACAGTTAAGTGTCTGCGACATCACGACATCAGCCCCAAACAGGCACAGGGTTACAAGAAAAGAATAGATTGATCTCATCATCTCCAATTTTAAATAAAGTTACTTAATTTTTATCAGAATCACCCCCTGCCATTACTCATAAGGACAGAGGAAGGGCATCGCTTAATATACGAGACCTGTTTCAATATCATTCCGGAAAGCGTGTCGATCTACTTCTTTTCCAAGACTATCATAAAATAACCAAAGACTGTCTCTTAAATCATTTTTATACCAGCCGGAATAATAGAGTTTACCATTTGGATGATACACCATGGTAGCACCATGTTTTTTGCCTTTATCATAAAAGCAATCGCTCCATTTTATACCATTTTCATAAAATGCCATCCACTCCCCATGACGTTTGCCAAATCTGAAAAATCCGGTAAATTTAATTATGCCGTTGGGGTACTTATCTATATAATCTCCTGTATAATCAGTATCCGGGGGTTGAATCAAATATTTATTCAATTCATTGGCTATTTTTTGAGAATCCGCTTTCATTAAGGCTTTCACTGAATCCTGTTTCATTTGTTCGGTGCTTGTGCCATGGCTTTTACAATTTGTAAACAAACATGTAAAACCAATAAGAACTGTAACCAAAATTGTAACGATGTGTTTCATGATGTTATTTTTTTCGTTCGATAGAATAATTTACTAATTGCACTAAGCTTTGCTTGGAAGGACTATCAGGAACAGATGCCAATAAACCCAATGCTTTATCTTTATACTGATGCATTATTTTTTCAGCATATTGTATCCCGCCTTTTTCAATCACAAAATTAATGACTTCTGAAACTTTTTTAGGATCGTCGTTATGGTTTTTAACGATATTAATGATCTTTCTTTTCTCTAACCATGTGCTGTTATTCAGGGCATATATCAGAGGCAGGGTCATTTTCTTTTCTTTGATATCAATGCCGGTTGGTTTACCAATAGAGGTATCATCACCAAAATCAAACAAATCATCCTTGATCTGAAAAGCAATGCCTGTATTAATTCCAAATTCTTTAAACCGTTCAATTATTGTTTCGTCTGTAGTAACTGAGGCAACACCGGCTGCACAGCATGCTGCTATTAATGCTGCTGTTTTTTTAGTAATGATCTCAAAATAAATCTCTTCTGAAATATCCAGCTTCCTTGCTTTTTCTATTTGCAACAATTCTCCTTCGCTCATATCACGAACGGCATTACTAACGATCTTCAATAAGTGGAAATCATTATTATCTAACGACAATAGCAACCCGCTTGACAATAAAAAATCTCCGATCAACACAGCGATCTTATTTTTCCACAAGGCATTAACGCTAAAAAAGCCACGTCGTTCGTTACTGTCATCTACTACATCGTCGTGTACAAGTGTTGCGGTATGCAATAATTCGATCAAAGAAGCTGCTCTGTAGCTGCTTTCATTAATAACACCGGCGCTTTGTGCGCTTAAGAACACAAACATAGGGCGGATCTGTTTGCCTTTACGTTTAACAATGTAATTGGTGATTTTGTCCAACAAGGGAACATTGCTTTTCATGGATTGTTTGAACTTGATTTCAAACTCATCCATGTGCTTGCTGATGGGTGCTTTTATTTGATCTACGGTATCGCTCACTATAAAAAAGTAGCGTAAATATATGGTTTAAAATACTGACTTTATAATAGTTTGTGTGTTATTTGCATATATTAAGAACTATTCAGGTCAAAAAAAATCCCCTCATTTCTGAGAGGATTTTTAAGCAATTTATAAAAGTTTAACCCTTAATTATACCCTAGTCAATTGCCTTATCTTAATTTAAACTAATTGCAGGAATTTTTCCTTCCTTAATCAGATTTAATGTTTTTTGTTTATGATCTTCAAAACTTCCAAACGCCAATGCATCTAACATTTCTGAACGAGACATATTGGGATTGCCAAACTGTTTTTTAATATCTTCCGCACAACGGTCAACATATTTTTCAAATTTACTAGGAGCCCATAAATAGTCTTTTTTTACAGCTTCTTTTTCAATTTTAAATTCTTCCGGTAAACCACCTTCTATTTTTGATTTAATATCCAACCCTTCATACGATTTTGGCAACTGGCGATTATCAAATAAAAACGGTTTAGAAATCATAATCACATGTTTCTTACGTTTTGGATCTATCATTGATAAACCTTCAATTCTTAATCCCTTTTTTTTAAGAGAACCGAATTTACTTTCAAAGCTTTT
>JACQAK010000214.1 GCA_016194985.1 Bacteroidota bacterium | reverse complement strand
GGTTGCGAAGAGATTGGATATTGGAAAATCCACTATCTACAACCTGTTACAAAAAAAGGAAATTTCTTCAGAAAACTAACAAATCGTTTATGAATGTATCTACCTATTTGTATAAAAACTATACACTTGAAAAAAGTAAACACTCAGGTGATTGCGATAAGCAGAAATGTCAGCTTGTTATCGGCTTCGGAGGAAAGCACGTACTAGCTGATGGAACAACCTACGAAATATTAAGAAAGGAATTTCCCCGGGCTACGATTTCTTTGTGTTCTACTGCCGGAGAAATTTACAATTCGGAAGTATTGGACGATTCCTTATCTGTAACAGCCATTGAATTTGAAAAAACAACAGTTCAATCTTCTTGTGTTAATATCAATTCGTATGGTTCCAGTTTTGAAGCAGCGGTTGGATTGATTAAAAATCTGGATCAGCACGGACTTAAATATATTTTTATAGTGTCGGATGGTAGCAAAGTGAACGGAAGCGAATTGGTGAGAGGAATAGAAAGTGTTATTCATCATTCTATACCGGTAACCGGTGGGTTGGCAGGAGATGGTGCAGCATTTAAATCGACCCTGGTAGGGCTGAATGAAATACCAACATCCGGAAACATTACAGCCATTGGATTATACGGAGATTCCATAAAAATAGGGCATGGTTCGATGGGTGGCTGGGAAATGTTTGGCTTGGAAAAAAAAGTTACTAAGGCAGTCGCCAACGAACTATTTGAAATTGATCATCAATGTGCCCTGGATATTTACAAGCAGTATTTGGGAAATTACTCTAATGAATTACCAGGTTCTGCATTATTGTTTCCTTTATCTATTAAGCTGGAGAATAATGATGAATCTGTTGTGAGAACTATTTTATCGATCAATAACGATACGAAGAGCATGGTATTTGCGGGTGATGTACCGGAGGGATCTAAAGTTCGGTTTATGAAAGCCAATTTTGATAAATTAATAGATGCTGCAAGCGATGCTGCTGAAAATTCACTGATGCATATAAAAAGCCATAAGCCTAAATTGGCAATTCTTATTAGTTGTGTTGGCCGTAAAATTATTTTAAATAAGAGAGTAGAAGAGGAAGTAGAAGCAGTAGTGGATATTTTGGGTAAAGAGGTTATAACAACAGGTTTTTATTCTTATGGAGAAATCTCACCATTAAAACCAAATACTAAATGTGAGCTCCATAATCAAACAATGACCATTACGACTTTTGATGAAATTTAATATATGAGTTATCATAAATTGCTTCAAAAACAGATCAATAAATATTTACCGGAAGAACTCCGGCAGGACCCGGCTTTGCAACATTTTTTTTTAGCGATCAACGAGTCTTATTCATCTTATGAGCGAGATAAGGAATTATTGAACCATGCATTTAGTATCAGTGAGCAGGAATATCAAACCTTATATGAGAATTTAAATCGTGAGTATGAGTTAAAAAACATTTCCATCGAAAAACTCCGTCAAGCGGTTAGGAATATAAAAAAGGAAAACGATTCGGATATTAATTTCGATAATGAAGATCTGTTAATTATTGTTGACTATATAAATTCTGAAGTTCATAAGAGAAAGGAAACAGAAGATAATCTCAACAGAACATTAAAACTTTTAACGACATTACTATCAAATCTCAACTCCGGGATATTAGTAGAAGATGAGCATCGGAAAATTTTATATACAAACCAGCTGTTTTGTGACATGTTTGCAATAGCAGCTTCTCCTGACCAAATGACCGGTATTGATTGTTCAGATTCAGCAGAGCAATCTAAGCACTACTTTGAGAATCCTGATCAGTTTGTTACTAAAATATCGGAGGTGCTTAGAAACAAGGTCGCTGTTTTTGACGATGAGTTAAAACTAACAGATGGAAGAATTCTGAAAAGGGATTATATCCCCATTTATATTGATAATCAATATAGAGGGCACTTGTGGGATTATGAAGATGTAACTGACAGAAAAAAATTTGAGAACCAGTTAGTGGATGTCACCAACATTCAAAATGCTATATTAAACGGAACAGATTATAGTATAATTTATACGGATACAAACGGTGTTATTAAATCATTTAATCAAGGCGCTGAAAAAATGTTAGGCTATTTGTCATCGGAAGTAGTAGGCATTCATACCCCTGCCATTTTCCATGACATATCAGAGGTGGCATCAAAAGCGAAGTCGCTCACTCAGGAATTGGGTTACGAAATCAAAACAGGTTTCGATGTATTTGTTGCTAAATCCAGGAATCAGAGTGCAGAAACAAATGAATGGACCTATATAAAGAAAAATAAGGAACGAATAAATGTCTTGCTGTCTGTATCTTCTATCCGTAATTCCAAAAACGAAATCATAGGATATTTAGGTATTGCCAGAGACATAACAGAACAAAAAATTGCGGAGACAGAATTAAAACGTAGCGAGGAGCGTTACCGAAATATTGTTGAAAATTCAACTGATATTATTTATAAAATCAACAAGAATGGCTATTTCACTTATGTAAATCCCGTTGCAGAAAGAATTACGGGCTACAAGCAAGAGGAGTTACTGAACAAGCAATTTACAAAATTGATAAGGAACGACTTTAAAAAAGAAACTATTATTTTTTACAATGAACAAATAGAACTCAAGAAGCCGACTACTTATTATGAATTTCCTATTACTACAAAAAACGGGGAAGAAAGATGGATAGGACAAAGTGTGCAGTTGTCTGAATTGAGTAAAGAAGATTTTGAATTAACTGCATTGGCTATAGATGTTACTGAACGAAAAAATTACGAGCGAACTATTTTTCTACAAAAGGAAAAATACCAGAACATAATTGCCAATATGAATTTGGGTTTACTGGAAGTTGATCAGGAAGAGAAGATCCAATATGTAAATCCCGGATTCGAGTTTATTTCAGGCTATAAAGCCGAAGAGCTAATTGGAAAAAATGCTGCTAAATTACTGGTATCAGAATCTCACTTGAATTTGGTTAAAAGTAAACAAAAACTGAGGGCAGAAGGTCAATCAGATTCCTACGAGGTACCTATCATCAATAAAAAAGGAGAATTAAAGTGGTGGATGATAAGCGGAGCACCCAATTATGACAATAAAGGAAAACTTATTGGATCTATTGGCATTCATTTGGATATTACAGAACAAAAACAACTCGAGCTGGATTTAGAATTATCTAAAAGTAAAGCGGAAGAGTCGTCTAAAGCCAAAGAAGCTTTTTTAGCAAACATGAGTCACGAGATACGAACTCCGTTAAATGCCATTATTGGTATGATCAGGGAGTTGTCGAAAGAAAAACTATCTCCTAAACAAGAAACGTTTGTTGAAAATACGGCGATTGCGTCACAGCATTTGTTATCTGTATTAAATAATATTTTGGATATCTCAAAAATTGAAGCCGGCGAACTTCAGCTGGATTTGCATCATTTTGATCTGCAAAAAATACTGAACGACGTAAAATCTATTATGCTTGCTAAATGCGGAGAGAAAGGACTTTATCTGAAAATCAATCATATCGAAAATAAGAATGTTACATTTATAGGAGACTCTTCCCGATTCAGGCAGATATTATTGAACCTGATTGGAAATGCCGTTAAATTTACCGACTATGGTGGGATTACTGTTGAATATGATGTTGAGGATCTGCATACCGGTTACCAGGCTGTTTATATTTCGGTTTCAGATACAGGCGTGGGAATGGATGAATCGTTTTTGAAAAATATATTTAATAAATTCTCGCAGGAAGATAGTTCTACTTCCAGAAAATATGGAGGATCAGGCCTGGGAATGGCCATTACGAAAGAATTGATTCAGTTAATGAACGGATCTATTGAAATAAAAAGCCAAAAAAATGTCGGTACTGAAATAGTGATGAAATTTCTGATGCCTATCGGTGATCCGTCAAAACTATTGAAGAACGATTTTGTTTCCGTGGAGAATACAGGTAAATTATTAAATATCTTATTGGTAGAAGATAATGAGTTCAATAGATTGGTAGCATGCAACACCTTAAACCATTTCAATTGTAAAATAACGGAAGCAGTTAACGGTCTTGAAGCGATTGATATTCTAAAATCAGGGAAATCATTTGATGTGATCTTAATGGATCTACAAATGCCTGTTATGGATGGTTTTGAGAGTACCCGGATAATCAGAGAGATTCTCAAAATAGCAACTCCAATTATTGCGTTAACAGCAAATGCGTTTAAGAGTGAACTGGAACTTTGCCTGAAGTTGGGAATGAATGATTGTGTGACGAAACCTTTTGAAGAGGAAAAGCTGTTGAATTCCATTTATAAATTAACTCAAAGCAATGATCAGGTTCCTATTTTAGAAGCTCTCCAAAAACAGAACAGCTCTAAAAAGCTATATGATCTGAGTCAATTGAAATCTATGAGCAGGAACAATGATGAGTATTGCAAAAAAATGATCTCTCTTTTTATTGAACAATCTACAGAGGCTTTGTCTCAAATTATAGAAGCCTATGCGCAGAAAGATTTAACCACCGTACATAGTATATCACACAGGATCAAGCCAAGCATGGATCTGATGGGGATAGAATTATTAAAACAGCCGATACGGTTTATTGAAAAACAATCCAGAGACAATAGGGACTCCGAAGAGTTAAAACAGCAAATTTATTTTCTCAGGGAGGTTTTAAATAATACTCTTATTCAGTTAAAAGAGGAAGAAGTGTAAATCTTTATTTTGGAATTTATTCCATTTTTTGGAAGACAATCAAAAATCTTTTTTATTTAAAATACTGTAAATCATTGCGATACATCCGGGCATAAATAATGTGAGATACACATTATATGACACATAACGTGAAGGTATTTCTGGTAGATGATGATTTGCTCAGCTTAAATACGTACAGGCAAGGCCTTGAAAATTCAGGATATAAAAACATTCATTTGTTTTTAAATGGAATAATATGCTTAAATAATCTTCACCAAAAGCCCAACATCATTTTTTTGAATCATGAAATAAATGATTCGTCAACCTTTGATCTGCTTAAAAAAATCAAACAATCTTTACCTTCTGCATATATAATTCTTATTTCCAGAGAGGAAAATATAAAAGTGTCTATAGGGGCAATGAAGCACGGTGCCTTTGATTATATTGTTAAAGGCGATGACGATATTAGAAAAATGAATAACGTTATAGAACGAATCCTTTCGCTGAATACAATATAGCCTGCAAATCATAGTTCTGCTTGATTTTTTAATAATGACTTTAGCCCGATAAGATTCTTATCGGGCTAAATTTTGTTAAGTGATAATGATAGACCAATAGCAACGTTATACTTTCCAAAAAACTAATATTTCTCCATATTCTGGAAAGAAAGACAATATAAAAATGCATTTCCCGACAAAAAATATTTTTTAAAAAACCCTTAAACTCCTATGTTTTATTAGGTGCTTAGAAGATTTGTTCTTTTTCAAAATTAATGATTGAGTTTATCGGCACTATGTTGGCATGCAAACTATCAACCTATAAAAAATTGAAACCATGAAAAAGAAAATACTGATAGCTGAAGATAATGATAACATCAGATTATTATTAAACGAGTTTTTGAAATCAGACTACGATGTGATTTCATTTAATGATGGCTCCGGCGTTTTGAACTGGCTAAGCAAGGGTCATATTGCCGACATGATTATTTCGGATATCACAATGCCAAAAATAAATGGATGGGACCTGATTAATAACTTAAAATTAAGTGTGTTTTATAAGCACATTCCGGTTTTGGTTTTAAGTAGTAACGAAAAAAGTCAGGAACGCATACGTTTTTTGGAAGCAGGTGCTGATGAATATATGATGAAGCCATTTAGCCCTCAGGAATTGAAAGCAAGAATTAATAACATTTTTAAAAGATATAATTATGCAAGCGTTAACTAATCAACGGAAAAGCTCACAAACATCATCTTTGAACAGCACTATTAAAATCATGTATGTTGGAGAGATAAAAGAGCTAAATTATAAATTGCAATGTTTAGAAGGATTACACACAGAGGTTATTCATTATGAAAACTCTATAGTTGCCTATCACGACCTTAAAAAAACCGAAACAAAGGTGGACATGCTTATTTGTGATTCGAGCCTGACGGGTATCAATGCCATTGAACTATACCAGCTGACAAAAAAATTAGTTCATTTAAATGTAATGTATGTGATCGTTACAAAACATGAATTAAGTCAATTCTATATTGAAAGAGCACATCATTTGAAAATAGATGACATCATTGAATATCCTATTAGTTTATCTCAGCTTGCTATCAAACTAAAACTGATAATAGCCAATAAATCGTCCGAGACAACAGCTATTGAATATCAATCCAAAAAGATTAATTATATGAAGAGAATCTTTGACATTACATTTTCTTTAATAGCTCTTTTAATTTTGAGTCCTCTGTTATGCCTGGTGGCCATTTTGATTAAACTTGATTCCCGGGGGCCGGTATTTTTTACCAGTAAAAGAGTCGGAAGAGGATATCAAATATTTGATTTTTTTAAGTTTAGAACTATGAAAACCGGCGCAGAACAGCTCATTGATAAGTTGAAAGGGCAAAACCAGTATAAAATGTCTGTAAGCAATATTGATGAAACTATCTGTATACAATGCATGTCTTTGGGGCATCCATGCTCATCTGTTTTATTTATTGATGGAAAAAATGTATGTGAAAATTTGTATGTTACTAATAAAAAAAATGGTGGTTCAAGCTTCATGAAATTTAAGGACGATCCACGTGTCACTAAATTAGGGGCCTTCTTAAGAAAATCGAGTATTGATGAATTACCGCAGTTGTTTAACATCCTGAGAGGAGACATGAGTTTTGTAGGCAACCGACCCCTTCCATTATATGAGGCAGAGCAATTAACATCAGATCATTGGGCAGAGAGATTTAATGCTCCTGCCGGCTTAACAGGCTTATGGCAAGTGAGTAAAAGAGGAAAAGCAGATATGAGTGAAGAAGAAAGAAAGCAGCTGGATAATACATATGCCAGAACGCATAATTTTTTTGGAGACATCATGCTCATATTAAAAACTTTTCCGGCATTAACACAAAAAGAAAATGTTTAACCGTTAGATAATTGGAAAACATGAAAACGTCTGTTGTAAAAGAAGTTTTAATAATAATTCTGATCTTTTTCGGGATTCAAATGCAATACGGTCAAAATATCGGTAAAAAACTATTTACGGCAGATTCTATTCCTCCCATGCAAGTGTTTATAGATTCGGCTATGATCAATTCTCCGGCTATTAAAATGTATGAAACTCAAATTGTTCAGAATCAATGTCAAATTGAGTTATTGAAATATGCCTGGATGAAAGAAATCTATATGGTAGCAGACAGTAAGTATGGTAGATATGGTACTGGACAGCCCGTAGATCAAATGAGCCTGGGATATGGTGCCGGAGCTTTGATTAAAGTGCCTATTTCTGCCATAGTTGGAAATACCCAGAGGAAAAAAATTGCGAAGATGGAATTGAATGAATCGATTTACAATAAAGAAGTATTGATTTCAGAACTCAAAAAAGTGATCATTAAACAGTATAATGAAACTATTTATAAAAAGCAGATATTGGCCATTAGAGTGGAAGCTTTGGAAGTGGCATCCATTAGTCAAAAATTATCTGAAAAAGAATTTAAAGGAGGATTGGTTCATGTTGACCAGTATTCAAGGGTTTCAGAAATTTATTATAATCAGTTGCAATTATTGGAACAGTGCAAAATGGAACTAAAAACTTCTTTATCAATTTTATTGGAAATGTGCGGCATTAAAAACTAAAGATTATGAACCTCCTTCAATTTATAAGATTAATACTGCGTAACCTAACGATTGTTACACTTGTTCCAGTCATTATGGGAATTACCATTTTTTGTGGAACGATTAATTCTCCCGACACTTACAAAAGTTCTACAACAGTATACACCGGTTTTGCATCGGGTTATAGTATTGAAAACGGCGAGAAGACAAAAATTGATTTTCATGACATCAATATTTCATTCGACAATTTGATTAACATTATAAAGGCAAAAGAAACAAAAGAAGAAATCGCGTTGCGATTATTGGCACATCATATCTTTTTAAATAAAAAAGCAGATAAAACGATTTCTCAAATTAATTTAGACAGGCTATCGGAGATCATTCCGGCAGATGTGATTAATAAAGTGCTGGATAAAAAATCGGAAGAGAAAACGTATAGCAATATAATGTTATTTAAAAACCAGGACGAATCTAATGTGATCTACACCTTATTAAATGACGATAAGGACCCATATTATAGCCTTGCTGCTATGTCTGATATTAAAACCACCCGTGTTGAAAGTAGCGATATGGTAAAGGTTGAATTTGAATCGAATGACCCAGGCATCTGTCAGGATGTATTGAAAATTACAACCAGTGTTTTTATTAAAAAATACAGAGGTATGAAAGAGGGAGAAACGAATAATGTTTCTGCATTTTTTGAATTACAAACAAAATTAGCACTTGAAAGATTGAATGCAGCAGAAGAGAAATTAAAAAATTTCAGATCCGAAAACAGAGTGATTAATTTTTATGAACAAACAAAATTCATTTCCGAGAAAAGGGAAGATTTAATAGATGAGTTAAATAAAGAAAAAATGGTATTAGCCAGTTCGGAAGCAGCTATGGCTAATACGGAAGAAAAACTGGGAGCTTCAAAAAAATTATTGCAAACGAGCTCTGAAATAGTCAGCACCCGAAACAAATTAAATCAATTGAACTCCAGATTGTTGATCCTCCAGAATGAAGAATCAAAAAATAATGAGTCTGAAATAGGTAAAATTACTTTAGAAATTAACCAACTTAAAAATGAACTGGACAATAAAGTCACTAATTTATTTGGTGAAAGTTCAACAAAGGAAGGAATATCTCATAAGGAATTGGCAGGTATGTGGATAGAGAATGCTGTGATGGCCGACGAATCAAAATCACGATTGCCAATTTACACCAAACGTTTAGAAGAGATTGAAACCACGTATGATCAATTCGCCCCTTTGGGAAGTAATCTGAATAAAATGGAACGTGAAATTGGAATTGCAGAAAAAGAATATTTGAATCATTTGGCCAGTTTGAATGCATCCCGCTTAAGGGAGCAAAATCTGGCAATGAGTTCAAATCTGCAAGTAGTTGATCCGCCATACTATCCGGCAACATCATTACCAAATAGCAGAAAACTATTAGTTATCGGAGGGTCATTGGTTGGAATGATATTAGTGATATCTGTTTTGGTGATGCTCGAATTGCTGGATCAAACCATTAACTCACCCGAAAGAGCCTTGCAGTTGATTGATAAGCCAATCATTTCAGGATTCCCACTCATAACCAAAAAAACTCAATTTTTGGTGGATAATGGAATCATAGAGAAAATGGTAGGATTAACCTGTAGCAAGATATATCAACATTTAAGAAGTAAATCAAAAGAACAGTTACCATTTATATTATCTATAACCAGTACCAGAAACAAAGAAGGCAAGACATATCTTATTGATCAAATCAGCAGGCATTTCAGAGCAATTGATAAAAAAGTGCTTGTATTATTACCTGATACACACAGATCAGGAAATATCACTGATGACGCCGTTTATTACCCTGCCGGAACGAGATATATTGAATTGGAATCCATAGATCAAATACTTCCGGCACAGGTTAAGAAAGAAAACTATGATATAGTCATGATAGAGTTCTTAAATTTCTTTGATCAGAAAACACCTGTTGGACTTGTTGGTGAATGTGATCTGAATATCATGATAACAAAGGCAGATCGTTTATGGGAAGATTCGGATAAAAATGCGTTGAATTATTTTGCCGAAACATATCTGAAACCAACGTTTGTGGTATTAAATCATATGCCGTGGTACCATATGGAATCCTTTATTGGCGAGGTTAGTAAACAACAAAATAAATTGAGGGTGTTAATTAAGAAGTGGATCAAATTAGATTTTAGTAAATAGTAATAATAGACGGACTAATGAATGTAATACAAAACATAAAACTTAAAATGACTCAATTTCGATCCGCCAAGTCGAAACAAAACGCTTTTTTAGCACTATTTGGCAATCTCTTATATTCTGTTTTAGGCTTTGTTGGTATTGCCTTATTGGCACGTTCGCTTAATTTGTCGGAATACGGGGATTGGGTGATTTATTTATCAGCCGGCTCTTTACTGGAGATGATGCGTCTGGGGTTTATGCACACAGCTCTTGTTCGGTTTTCCTCAGGCTCGTCGGTTGATGAACAAAAAGTATATATTGCCTCCGGCTGGATAATTGGATTGACGTTTTCTTTAATTCTGGCAGGCGCTATCTTTTCGTGTTTTTTAGTAACCTGTTTTTTTCATATCGAAACGTCTTATCATTATTTCTTAATGTATTACCCCGTTTTCACTCTTATAGGATTGCCATTGTCGGTCTCAAGTGCTATTCTCCAATTTAAAATGGAATTTGGTAAAATGCTACAATTACGGTTCGTTACGATGAGTTTAAATTTAGTTGTTTTTATTGCAGCTTATTTTTTTGAATTTCATGTTGAAACGGTGATCCTCTTTCATTTACTTTCCAATCTTTTTTCTTCTGTTTATGCGATAGTAATGAAGTGGTCGGGGGTTGAATTCATGAGCCATTATACAATGGAGAAGATCAAAGAATTAGCTCATTTTGGTAAGTATAGCTTAGGAACATTAATCGGAACCAATTTATTGAAAAGTGCAGATACGTTCATACTGGGATTTATGCTCGGATCTGATTCCGCTGCTTTGTATAGCATCCCTTTAAAATTGACCGAAACCTTTGAAATCCTTTTAAGAAGTATT